>MGFH01000253.1 GCA_001791795.1 Candidatus Wallbacteria bacterium GWC2_49_35 | reverse complement strand
GCGGCTTTTATTATTTCGCCCATGCGTATGCTGTTCGAACGAACAGATTCGGTTTCGATGAGTTCGTGCGCCCGCAGCCTTAGCTTTTCGAAGCCGGCGGTGTCTCGGGCCGCCTCCAGCAGCTCTATTTCATGGAGCATTTCACCGCTTTTGGCGGTGCCGATAAGTTTCAGGCGCCTGCGTACGGCGCGCATTTCGTCGAGCGCCGCAGCCGCGCGTTTTTCGAGGGCCAGCAGGCCGTCGCAGTGAAGGATGAAACCGGTGTACAGCAGAATACGTTTTTCGGGGTTTTCCTCGTTCTTGACCGTGTCGAATGCGGCCATCGCCTGGCGAAGTTCATTATTTCCGCAGAATTCTCCGAGCCGTGACAGGGCGTCTTCCGCTTTTTTCAAAAGGCCCGGCTCGCGTCCGGCCGGTTTCATATTCGCTCTTTTTTCGGCGATGAGCTCTTTGGCGCTCATGTATTTTTGAGCGGTTACGACGCCAGTCAGCTCGTCTTCGCTTTCGCGGCCGAGCGCGGCGATATATTCATACGCGGCGGCGCCTCTGCGATCGATTTCGATTTCCGCAGCGTCGAGCGCCGCCTGATATTCGAGCGCGGCTCCATAATCAAAGCCGTCGTATTCTATAACGGGAAATTTCAAAAGGGGTTCTCCGGCGATATTTTCGAGACTTTCGCGCGCTTCGTCTATTTTTTCGCCGCTTACACTGAAGCCGCAGTCGAGGAAGGTTCGGGCGATAGCGAGCCTCGCGTTCTCGACCGCCATGAAGCGCCTTACGGCGGAGTCGCGCAGCGCGGCTATTTTGCGAACGATCTCTTTTTTCGCCCCGAAGATCTCGAATGAAACTTTTTTCAGTTCGGCCATAAGGTTTTCGGCGGCTTCGCGCCTGGATTCGATGGCTATATCGTCTATGGCGGAGACCCGCGCAAATATTTCATCGGCTTTTTTTGAAGACCCGTCGAACCCTTTCAGACACCCGGCGATAAATTCAACGGCGTCGAATTTATTGCCGGTTATCTCGCACCTGAAATCGTTGAGCCGTTCCATTATATCGCTCATTTCTTCGCGGCATAGCAGAACCGTGTTAATTATATATTCGAGTTCGCACGCTTTGGGTCCACTCATAATTACTTTACTCCGTTATAAACTTAAATTTTAATCAAATCCGGCGGCGGATGTCCTGCTTTTACTCTAACGCGAGCCTGAATCCGAGGTTTGAATCGCAGAAGGCCGGCTCGATGCAGTCTCTTCCGCTAGCGGTGCAGTCCCTGGCTTCGTACTTCCAGTCTCCGCCTCGCGCGATGCGGAGATTTCCGTTCTCCGGCCCGCGCGGGTCCGGGCCGCCTTGCCCGTCATACGGCGCGTACCAGTCGGCGCACCATTCACGGACGTTTCCGGCGGTGTCGAAAAGCCCGAAGGCGTTCGGAAGTTTCAGCGCGCAGGGATGCGTTTCGTGGTTGGAGTTGCCCCGGTGCCAGCAGTGATCGGAGGCTTCGGCCGGATCGTCGCCCCAGTGGTACTTCGTTTCAGAACCGGCGCGCGCCGAAAATTCCCATTCCGCTTCGGTCGGCAGCCTGAATTCGGCTTCGACGAGGTTCAGCGAGTTGATCTTTTTAATGAATTCGACGCAGTTGTTCCATGAAATTTTTTCGACCGGATAATTGTCGCCCCTTTTGAAATAAGATGGGTTGGACCTCATTATGCTTTCCCACTGCTTCTGCGTGAGCGGCGTTTTTCCGATGTAGAAGGCTGAGCGGATGCTTACCCTGTGAGCCGGGGCCTCGTCGTCGTATCCGTCGTCGCAGCCCATCACGAAGGTTCCGGGCTGGATCTTTACCATTTCGAGCGTCGTTCCGTCGCCCAGGTCCAGCGAAATCTCGGGTAATTTTAATATCTCGGTTTTAATTTTATAGCAGCGGAGGTATTCATTTAGTTCGAGCAGCGTTTCATAAAATATATGATCATAGTCTATGGCGGAGACGGACAAGTTGATCACGTCGGAGTAAACGGCCTGCGGCTCACTGTATCGTGAGCTTTTAAGCCGCCGCTTCATGAATTTTTCAAAGCCGGCTCTGAATTCTTCGAGCGCTGATTCCTTTAATATGGAATCAAGGCAGGTCCTGAAATCCGCGAACATCTCTTCCAGCGCGCTTCGGGCAAAAAGGCACTCTCGCCGGGCCTCAGCCGCCGCGATAAGATCGAGAGCTGAAAAGTCTTTTCCGTTTATTATCGAATCGATTATTTCCGCGGTCCTGCCGAGCGAAAGAGTGTTCCCGTCAGGGTGGTCGAAAGGCTTGATTATGAAATTTTTCGCAACGGCGCTCCTGACCCTTTCGACCAGTTTATCTTTATACTCAGGCGAATAACGGATTAGTATTATTTTGGCGAAGATTTCGGCGTTGTCCGGGGCTTTTGCGAGTTCCGCAAGAAGCGGCCGCAGGCCGTTATAAACTTCGTCGTTTCCGCTCAGCTCGTAATATTTTTCAGCGGCCCGGCCTTCCGCGAGCTCGCGCACCAGTTTTATCTCGTCGTCCGAAGCTGTTCCGCGGAGTATTTTAAGCGCCACATCGGCAAGCGCCGCGGAGCAGACCGGAACGCCCATGTAAATGAAAGGAAAGCCGCTATCCGTCCTGCAGAAGAATTCCAGCAGCTTTTCATCGGTGGTCATCGTGGCGTCCGCCGCCAGGTCTTCGAGTAGAAACCGGGCGTCGCCGTCGCGAAGTTCGCGCGCCACCCAGTTGCGCAGCCTGCCCGAGTCGAAATCGCGGGCGGCCGCGCGCCAGCTGACTGCCATAGCCGCGGTGAGAGAGCCCAGCGAATAATGATCGGCGCCCTCGAATTTATAGGGGCGGCATTTTCGCGCGGCGCCCGCGGTGAAGACTTCGGTCTCTTCTTCGAAATGGTGCTTTAATTCGCCTGCGCCGCCCGCGCAGAACGCGGCCACTTCTTCGTATCCCCAGCGCCTGTTCGGATCGCGCGTAAGCAGACCTTTGAGCAGTATCTCGAATTCGGGGACCGTTTCGCCTATGCCGGTCACGGGCTTCGTGGCCAGCCAGTATATAACCGCCTTTTCGTCGATGCCCGCAAACGGATGCGCGCCGGAAAGCATTTCAAACGTTATGATCCCGAGCGCCCAGTAGTCGACGGCCGCGGATATGATCCCGGTCATCGATTCGGGCGACGAATAAAGTATGGTCCTGCTGACGGTGGTCTGATGGAGGGCGAACTCGGCCACCGACGAAATGCCGAAATCGGCAAGCACTATTTCGAGCGGAGCGAAATTTTTGATGAGTATGTTATCGGGTTTTATATCGCGGTGGATAACGTTTTTGGAATGTATCAGGCGAAGGCATTCGTTCAGCCTGAAGACGAATTCCATTACGAATTCTTTCGGCGCGGGGGAACCGGCTTTCATGTATTCGCGAAGCGAGCCGCAGCTGGCGAATTCCTGTATTTCGTAAAACCGGCCTTCGCTGGTTTCGCCGGATTCGATGATGCCTATAACGGCTGTTCTGGGAAGAGAGCTCAAAATCTCGGTGATTTCCGCTTTGGGCTTTATGCCGAGGCGAAAAAACTTGAGGACGGACCTTTGCTGAGGCCCTGAAGGGCCGTCGGATTCGATAAGATAAATATCGGCCTCGCCGGAGAGGACCTCGAACTGCTTTACTATCGTATAGTTTTTGCCGCCGAGCGTAACTGATTTTTTGACGGGGTCTCCGGCGGCGTCCGCCGTCCGGCCGGAAGAGGATGAGCCGTTTTGAACGGGCGGCGCGCCTTCGACGGACGTCCGGTTTGAGTCTATATTTTCTCTGAAGGTCTCATTGTTTTCTGTTGGAATCGTCGTCATCGCCGTCATTTTCTTCATCGGCGGGCCCGCCGCCTTCTTCGTCATCGCCTTCGTCGTCCGAGCCGTCATTGCCGTCCGGTTTCCCGTCGCCTGCTCCGATTATCTCGTCGAGTATTTCGCGCGGAGCTCCGCTGCCGGCTTTAGCGCCGTCGCGCTTTTTCTTCTTGAGCTTGCGTCTTTTAGATTTGCTGACGGAGCCGGTTTCAGGGTATTTCAAGACCGCTCTGGATTCCGACGAAATGAATTCGTCTACCATTCCGAGAAAAACGCCGCCGATGACGAAAAACACCGAATACATGGCGTAGATCATGAAAAACGATCCGCTTTCGTTGAATTCTCTGTAGAAACCGGGAAGCCGAGATTGCCACGACGACAGCCAGTAAAAATTCACCGCGAGGAAAGGAATAAAAACCACGCCGAAGCCGTAAGCGCCGTATAATTTCCTTTTATCGAGGCGCGCGAAAGACGTGGCCGCGTTGATCAGGAAAGGAAAAAGGAAGACGAAATATACGAAAAACGATTCACGGAAGTTAGCTTCCTTGTCCTGGCTGTAGATTATTATGAAAAACAGGACGGCAAGGACTGCGGTCGCGATACAAGGCTTTATGACGTGCTCGTTAGCCGCTCTGAAATACCTGTTTTCCAGCAATTTTTTAATGAATTCGATTATCTTTTCTTTCATCAGCGCTTCGCCCTCGTATCGAGGGCGCTCCTCAAATGTCCCCCGTTTTTCTTCAGAAGCGCTCTGGCGCTTTTTAACGGAAGGCCTATTTCCTTCATTACTATGGCGGCCTTGAGGTTGTACCCGGACCGCCTGTATATTTCGCGCGCTTCGGCCATATCCAGCGAGCACAGGTCGGCGAGTATCCGCTCGGCCCTGTCGATGAGTTTTTTGCACGCGGGAATAAGGTCGACCATATAGTTTTTATAAACTTTTCCGGCTTTGATCATCGCGACGGTCGAAAGCATGTTAAGTATCATTTTAGTCGCGGTTCCTGATTTTAGCCGGGTCGAACCGGAAATGATCTCGCTGCCTATGTCCGGCGCTATGATCACGTCGAATTCGCCGCGGTACTGCGCGGCCACGTTTTTGTTGCAGGTGAGAAGTATCGTGGCGCAGCTTTCGGCCTTCGCATGTTCGAGGGCCGAAAGAACGTAAGGCGTCATGCCCGAGGCGGTGATGCCGACCACCGCGTCGTTCTTGTTTTCGGCAAATTTATATTTCTTCAGTTCGGCGACAGCCGTTTCGCGGCTATCTTCGGCGCCTTCGATCGAAGTCGTGAGAGCTTTTCTGCCTCCGGCGATGAGGCCGATGAACATTTTTTTCTTAACGCCGAACGTCGGTTTTATTTCGGAGGCGTCAAGCACCCCGAGACGCCCGGAAGTTCCGGCGCCCGCGTAAAAAACGCGGCCTTCGAGTTCGAGCGAGCGGTGTATGATTCCGATCGCGTCGGCTATGTTTTTATGTTCTTTTTTTACCGCCTCCGCGACGATGATGTCCTGGCGGTAAAATAAATTCAAAATATCCCGCAGCGGCATAATGTCGAGCTGCCCGGATTCGGGATTACGCATTTCGGTCTTCAGGTCTTTATAATCAATGGACATTTCACACCCCCCGGTCCGCGCTTTTCGAATATCTGGCGCAGATGAGCGAAACGTCTTCGCTGACATCAAAAAACTCCATATTCGAAGCGCCGATCAATTTTTTTAAATTCTGCTTCATAATATTCTTATAGAAATCGGACCTGAGTAAAACACTACCATTAAATAATATTCGGACCGGTTTGTCAATATAATTCTTAAAATTATTTTTAAAAATATGGCTCGCGCCGAGCGCGAGGTTTTTGGCGGCCTCCAGAGTTTCTTCGAGATACGGCCCGCAGCCTGAGGTTTCTGATATTTCAAGCATAAGCGGGGCGAAGGAGGCTATCGCGGAAACGGCCGCCGGGTTTCCGGGCTTCACTTCGCGCGCTATCGCCGCGGCGTCGCCGCAGCCGTGCTTTTCCGCCAGGGCGGGCACTCGCTCGTCGAGCGTGCCCAGAGCGCTTTCGATGCCGTATTTCCTTAAAAACCTGAACCCCAGGTCGAAACCTGAGCCCGGATCGGAGAGTATCGGCCCGCCGCCGAATATTTTGTGTATGGCGTTATCCGAAGGGCCGTTTTTTTGGGATGCGAGCACGATCGAACCGGTGCCGCATATGATAAGCGCTTTGATCGTTTTTTCTTCTTCGCCGCCGGGCGCGAGGTCTTCTTCTATCGTGAAATCCCGCCAGTCGGCATGAAAGAAGATCTGGTAATCGGGTATGAAAAAGAGCGCGCCGACGTTGGAAAATTCCCGTCTTATGGTGTATTCGAAATTATACAGCTCGCCTTTGTCCGAGTAGCCGGCGACGGCGAAGGTCATAGCCGAGATATCGGGCAGATATCCGCTTCGCGCGAGCATCATTATGGCTTCGTTCGCCACGAGCATTCCGCCGGCCGATGAGATGTTGGCCGGCGTTTTCAATTTGTCGCGCCTGATAACTTCGCCTGCGCCGTCGATAATGCTCATCGATATCTTTGTTCCGCCGAGATCGAATCCCGCGTATAAGTTTCCGCTTTTCGCCGTCATCCTTTGACCGCTCCTTCCGTAGCGCCTTTAATTATATACTTTGAGAAAAACGCGAAAATTATTATTATGGGTATCGCCGAGACGGCCGCGCCCGCCATCAAAAGCCCGTAATCTATGGTGTGCTGCCCCTGCAGCGTGGCCAGGCCCACCGCGAGAGTGTAGTTTTCCTCCGAGAACAAAACCAGAAGCGGCCACAGAAATGCGTTCCAGTTGGCGATGAAGACGAAGATGCCCAGCGTCGAGAACGCCGGCAGGCTCATCGGGACCACTATGCGGAAGAACGTGCCGAGTTCCGAGCAGCCGTCGATGCGCGCCGAATCGAGTATTTCGTCGGGCACCGCCTGCATGTACTGGCGCATCATGAATACTCCGAACGGCGATACCAGCGACGGCAGGATGACCGCCCAGAAAGTGTCGATGAGGCTCATGTCGCAGACCATTATGAAAACAGGTATGCACACGATCTGCGAAGGCACCATCATCACGGCGACAAAACTCCAGAACATGAGGTCGTTGAGCGCAAATTTTTTCTTGGCGAGCGCGTATCCGGCCATTCCGTTGATTATGAGCTGGGCAAAAGTGACCGCGACGCATATGATAAGCGAATTTACGAACCACCTGGCGATCATGGAATTGGCGAACAGGTCGCTGTAGTTGATCGAAGTGAGTCCGCGGATATTTGAAAACAGCGAAATGCTTCCGATCTGTATGTCTTCCGGCCGCAGAAGGGAAGTGTAGAGCATATAGGCGATCGGAAAAAGGGTGAAAACGGCCCATATGCTTAAAATCGAATATACCATTGTAGTGTTTTTGTCGCGTCTCATAAATTCATCACTCGTATCTGAAGTATCTGTACTGTATAACCGATGCCGCCAGGATCACCAGAAACAGAAGCACCGACATCGCCGAAGCCGCTCCCATGTTGAGGTTGTTGAAGGCCTCCTTGTAGACGCGGTGCATGACGACCTCCGATGAATTGGCCGGCCCGCCCTCGGTGAGAAGCATTACCGGCGCGAATACCTGCATGGCGTCTATGGTGAGGCTTATCGCAAGAAACATCGTCTGCGGAAGAAGAAGCGGGAATGTGATGCTGACAAAGACTTTTACCGGCCCCGCGCCGTCGACGGCCGCCGCCTCGAAATAGTCCTTCGGTATGTTGCACAGCGCCGTGAGATATATCAGCAGAGCGCCTCCCGGCCCTTTTAATATCGTGAAAAGTATTATCGAAAAAAGCGACATATCTTCGCTTGTGAGCCAGCCGACCGGCCCGAGCGAAAATAGCCCCAGAATGATATTCAGCACGCCCGCCTTGAAATCGAATATATAGCGCCACACGATGCTCAGCGTCACTATCGATATCACGCCGGGCAGGTAGAACGCGCCTTTAAACCACGTCTGAACACGCTCGGAGAGCCTGTAGACAAGCACCGCCAGACTCAGTGCCAGAGCTATGTTCGCTGGAACTACCGTTATCGTGTATATGAAAGTGTTGAAGGCGGACTTAATGAATACTTTATCGCTCAGGGCGTAAACATAGTTGTCCAGGCCGCAGAAATTGTCGAGCCAGCCGCCGGTGAAGGAGTAATTCTGGAAAGATATGAGAATGCCGCGCGCGACGGGTATTATAAAAAAAACCGCGAACACGGCCATGGCCGGCGCCATGAAAAAATAAGCCCACCTGTTTTTTGAAAGGTCGCCCGGATGCTTCCGGAAATAGAACCTGCGCGCCGCCCACGCGGCCGCAAAAACAAGAGTGAAAACAATGAGATATTTGAAGCCGCCTTCGATCTTTGAAAGTTCGGACCTGCCTTTATTCAGGTCGCGCGCGGCGCCGCTGACGACTACCGAGGCGACGTGACGGGCGATCTCTTCTGCCGCGGGGCGGATCTTAGATTCATCCATGCTTTTATCCAGCAGGATCTTCTGGCAGGCCGCCTTGATATGCTCGTCGATCTTCGGAAGCTGCGTATGCGCCAGAGCGGGCCGGGCGTATTCGAAAAGCGAAAAAGCCTTTTTCATGAGCGGGTCGTTTTCATAAATGGACGCGGCTGATTTACGCGTCGGGAACTGCCCGTAATATTTGAGCACTTTCTGGTTTTCGGAGTTCGTGATGAATTTGGCGAGGCGCACGCAGTAGCCGCGTTTGACGGGATCCGCCTGCCTGAAAACGAAATAGCCTATCACCGAAGAAGCCGACAGCGCGCGTTTTTCTTTCAGGTACGGATACTGCGCGATGTCGAAATCGACCTTTTTTTCCTTCGTCAGCGCCGGCATCGCCCAGAGGCCGAAAGGCGCCGCAGCCAGCGTCTTTTTCTCCCTGAATTCTATCCAGATGTCGCGCGTTTTGAGCCCTCCCGTTTCGGCCGGCGAAATGAGGTCGCGGTGAATGAAGTCGTGCAGTATGCTCAAGCCGCCAGCGGCGCCGCCGAAATCGAGGTAACTTCCGCCGTCCATAAAAAGAAAGGGGAGTTCCGATGTCTGTTCGCGCTCCACGGAAAAGCCGAAAGGCCTTGTGCCGAGTGCCGCGGCGATCTTTTTCATCGCGCCGCGGAACTCTTCGAGGCTCCACATGCCGTTTTCAGGAAGCGGCACTCCGGCGTTGCGGAAGAGGGTTTTATTCAGGTATATGTAATCGGTTTTCTGCGCCCACGCGAAACCGTAGGTTTTGCCGCCCGTTTTGAAGGAATCGAGGGCCGATGTGAAATAGTCGGCGCGGTCTTCCGCCGTGATATGGTCGTCGACGGCCTCCACGAGGCCGCTTTCGATATATTTTAATGGCAGGTCCGATGAGGAGATGTCGGGCGGCACCCCCGCGAAAACGGCTATCTTGATCTTTTCGCCGCCCTGGTTCCAGGTGAGTTTGGTTATCTCG
>MGFH01000252.1 GCA_001791795.1 Candidatus Wallbacteria bacterium GWC2_49_35 | reverse complement strand
TCGCCTTTTTCGCTTTTTCCACTTTTTCTTCATGGAATTCTTTCAATATTCCAAGAGGTTTTACGAGTCCTTTTACGGTGTCCGACATCTGAGCGCCGCTTCTAAGCCATTTCATCAGGTTTTCTTTATTGACTTCGAGCTTATGGGGAACGGTTATCGGATTGTAAAAGCCGAGCTCTTCTAAGAATCTGCCGTCGCGGCGGCAACGCGAGTCCGCGGCTACCATTCTGTAGAAGGGTCTTTTGTGAGAACCCATTCTTTTAAGTCTGATTACAACTGCCATTTGTTCACCTCCTTGATCGAGTATTTCTTTTTTTCTTTATTTTCTTTTCGGTTTTTATCGTTCGTTTTTATTTTCGGTCGAGCCTGTTTTCTTTTTTATATCGGCTTTTTATCCCGATTTTCGTTTTATATTTTATTTTAATATTTTCTTTTGCTTTTCTTTTGCCGGGGTTAGTGCGCTTCGCGCAGCCGGAGCGTTAAAAACTTTTTACTTGAAAAACGGCATTTTTCCGCCGCCCCCGCCGAACTTTCCGAAAAGGTTCGACATTTTTCCCATCTGTTTCATCATTTTGCGCGTCTGCTCGAACTGCTTCAAAAGTTTGTTCACGTCGGAGACCTCGCGCCCGGAACCGGCCGCTATGCGCTTTCTGCGCGAGCCGTCGATAATGGAGGGGAGCTTGCGTTCAATCTTCGTCATCGAACGTATTATGGCCTTGATGTGTTCTATCTCTTTTTCGTCGATCTTGACGTCTTTCATCTGCGGCATCGAAGAAAAGCCCGGTATCATTCCTAAAAGCTGGTCGAGCGGCCCCATTTTCTGCACCTGTTCGATCTGGGTGAGGAAATCTTCGAATGTAAAAGTAGCCTCACGGAGGCTCTTTTCGAGTTCCTTCATCTTCTCGACGTCCATGTTCGACTGCGCCTTTTCGATGAGCGACATAATATCGCCCATGCCCAGGATGCGCGAGGCCATTCGTTCGGGGTGGAACGGTTCGAGCGCGTCGAGTTTTTCGCCCGTGCCGACGAGTTTTATAGGCTTTTCGGTTATGTGGCGAATGGATAACGCCGCGCCGCCTCTGGCGTCGCCGTCCATCTTGGTCATGACAAAGCCCGTGACGGGAAGAGTATCGTTGAACTGTTTGGCTATATTGACGGCGTCCTGGCCGGTCATCGCATCGACGACCAGAAGTATTTCTTCGGGCGGAACCGCGGTCACTATGTCTTTGAGCTCCTGCATGAGCTGCTCGTCTATATGCAAACGGCCGGCGGTGTCGACGATTACAACGTCGCAGGCATCAAGCATGGCTTTATCTCTGGCGCTTTTAACGATCTCGACCGGCGAGACCTGGTTGCCCATTGAAAAAACTGGCACTTTCAACTGTTCGCCTATAACCTCGAGCTGTTTTATGGCCGCGGGCCTGTAGATATCGGCGGCGACGAGCATGGGCTTGTGGCCTTTCTTGCGAAGGTATGCCGCGAGCTTGCCGCACGACGTGGTTTTACCGGAGCCCTGCAGACCGCACAGCATAATAAAATGCGGGGCCTTTCCGCCGAGCGTTATGCGGGTTTCCTTGCTGCCTACGATGGCGATAAGCGCGTCGTGGACTATTTTTATTACCTGCTGGGCGGGAGTGAGCGAACTCAGAACTTCCTGTCCGACGGCTTTTTCTTTTACGCTGTCGATGAAGGCTTTTACGACCTTGAAATGGACGTCGGCCTCCAGCAGCGCGAGTTTTACCTCTTTGAGCGCGTCCTGAATGTTCTGTTCGGTGAGGCGCCCCTTGCCGCGCAGGGAATTGAATATATTCTGCAGTTTGTCGCTTAAGCTCTGAAACATATAAACTCCGGTAAATAAAGCAATTTTTTTAACACCTAATTATACTTGAATGCGGCGAAAAAGTCAAGAGGTTTTATGCTATAAAATTTTTCGACGTTTTTTGTATTGACAACTCCGGGGTTGTTATGTATAATGACGCCAATCACATTTTAAAAGTAAAGGAGTTAATTTCCTATGAAATTCAAAACAATCGTTATCGTACTTTTAATACTCGCTTTTGCGATCCCCGCCACTTCTTTCGCGCGTGAACGCAAATACAAACACGAAGGCGAGCTCACTATATGGCAGAACGAGCTCAGCGGCTCGCTCAATCTTTCAAACGCCGGCTACAACCTCAGAACCAACTTTAAAGGCGACGGCAATTTCAGCAAAGAAACCACCGCGGGCCTCGGCTGGGTTTACAACATAGGAAAACTCTCCGATGTTTACATACACTACAATAAAATAGAAAATTCCGGCAGATTAAGAGCGGTCGGCACAGGCGCCGTCGCGTTCAACGGCATCAACTACACCGTAGTAGGCGGCGTGGCTACCATCGACATGAACCTCAAAATGGACATATTCGACATCCTCGGCGCCCGCGAAATCTCCAGAGGCGAAAACGGCCACATCGATTTCGTTTACGGTTTGAAGATACTGAAATGCTCTTTCAACGCCGTCGACGCGGCTAACGCGGCCAACACATCCAACTACGACATAACCCTTCCCATCCCGAATTTCGGCGTTCGCGGCGTATACCACATGAGCAAAGACTGGGACGCTTACGGCCAGTTCTCGGGCTTCAGCCTCAACCGCAGCGGCAAGAGCGGCACGCTGAAATATCTGAATTTCGGCGTCGAATACAAGCTCAGAAAAATGACGAGCCAGAACGTAGACTGGTCGGTAGCTCTCGGCTACAAAGACGAATACATCAAAGGCACCGACGGCAACAACAATATCGTCGTAGAGCACAAAGGCCCCGAATTCAAGATCATAGGCCGCTTCTAATTCAGAACGAAACATCAAAAAATCTATAAGGCCCCTGAACCGGGCCTGTAACCAAATTAAAGAGCCGGCGTGAAATTCGATTTCCGCCGGCTCTTTTTTTATCAACTTTCAGGTTGACACGGTTTAATTTATTTAGTAAAATCAATTGAAATAATTTAAAAATTCGCGGAGGTTATTATGAAAAAGTCCTTTACCGCATCGCTGCTTGTTTTCATGTTCGCGCTCGCTGCGCTCGTTTTATCGTTCCACGGCGTCTCGCACGCCGCCGCTAAAAAGATCGAATGCGGCGTCATAAGCGGAAAGGTCATGCACATGCCAGCCGCCGGCGCCGAATGGGCCGAACGCAGCGGCACGTTCGAGATCAAAACCGGCGGAAAAATAAAACTCGACACCGCCGGCGAGGCTCTCGTGCAATATTCCGACGGCACGATGGTCACCCTGCGCCCCGAAACCGAACTCGAAATAAAGGCCGATGGCATAAGGCTCAACGAAGGCGGAATATGGATCAAACTCATCAAAACAAAATCCGGCTTCAAGGTAGATACCCCCTCCGTCACCATCGGCGCGCGCGGAACCATTTTCAGCGTCCTTAAAAAGCAGGAGAAAACGCTCGTAAAACTCGTCGAAGGCCTCATCGACGTGATGAACCGCGAAAGCGGCAAAACCCTCGCCATGAAGGCCGGCGACACGGTCATAGTAAAGGCGAAAGAAATAATCGAAATTAATAAGATCGACCAGGCTAAAATAAACGCTTTGTTAAAAGAAAATTCCTTCGACCCCGTCGATATCGACCTGACCAAAGTTCCCGATATTTTTAAATTCGACATCAAATCTCTCAAAACGATCATAAAAAATGGAAAACCCGAAAAGTCCGAACCCGCCGACGGCTCGAAAGAAATAGAACTGAAAAAAAAGAAAGACGCTAAAACCGGCGGCGCCGACATCGAAAAACCTCAGGGCGCAGCGGCGGACGATACCGTCGAAACAGAATCCGGCGCAAACGATATCAAGGCCGACGATTCCGAAACCGGTTCGGCCGGCACCGGCAACGAAAAAACCCTGAACGAACTCATCGGCCGCTGAGCGCATGCCGAAACTGAAACGGGGCGCGCTTAAATATCTCATTTCTCTTTCGATGCTCGCGGCGGTGTTCTTCCTTTACGCCGCAGACGTTTTCGAAAGTCTCGAACTGCGCGCCATAGACTGGCGGTTCCAGCATAACCAGCAGCAGGGCGACGCGGCCTCCGTCTGCGTCGTCGAAATCACCGAAGACTGCCTTAAAGAAATATCCAACTGGCCCATCAGGCGCTCGATCGTCGCCGCCGCTATCGATAAAATTATGGCGGCCGGCGCGAAAACGCTCGCAATCGATATTCTTTTCGCCGATAAAAGCTCGGCCGAAGACGACGCGGCCCTCGCGGCCGTCATAAAAAAATACCGCGGCCGCATCGTTCTCGCCGCCCAGCTGGTCGAAAGCCGCTCAATCGAAAAAGGCCCGTCGATAGAGCTTCTCACGCCCAACGGCGATGCCTTCGAATTTTCTCAGAAAGACTGCGGGCTGATCAATATCGATTACGCCGGCCTCAATAAAGACGGCGCCGTCAGAAACGTAAACCTTTTCACCATGGCCAACCGGAAACGCTACGACCTGCTTTCACTCGCCGGCGCCTTCAACTACCTCGGCCCGGGCGCAATAAGAGACGAACGCGAAAAACTCTACTCCCGCGAGGCGCCTTTTTTCATAAATTATTACAGGCCTTACCGCGACTCCTATTTTACGAAACTCGTATTCTCGACGCTTTTAAGCACGGACACCGACGAAGCCGCGGGCCTGCTCGCCGGCAAACTCGTATTTTTAGGCGTCACGGCGCCCGCGGTTCCCGACATGCGCCTCACCCCCTTCGGCGTGATGCCCGGCATCGAGATCCACGCCAGCGTGGCCTCCAACATCATCGAAAATAATTACGCATACCGCGCGGGCGCCGGATTCATTTTCATCGCCCTCGCGCTCTTTTGCGTATTGATGCATTTTTATCTGCAAAGGGCGCGGGCCGCTTTCGATATCCCGTTCATAGCGGCCGTTTACGCGGCATTCTGCGCGGCGGCGTGGCTTTTCACCCTTAAATACCGCATTTTTATCGATATCCTCCCGCCGCTCGCGCTCATGACGGCGCAGGCCATCTGCTTCCGCTTCTACCAGAACGTCCGGCAGATCTATATTTCAAATCTCGAGCTGCAGAGGATGCTCGAGCGCATGGAAGGCCTTTACACAATCGCGCGCATTTCGCAGGAACTGACCGGCCTGCAGGAGCTTTTGAACATCACCGTCGTCGAGATGTCGAAAATACTCAAATGCAAAAGAATTTCAATTGTCATCGAAGACCCGAAATCCAGGTCGCTCATCTTGAAATCAGCCATAGGCTTTTCCAACGACGACCGGCCTATCGAAAACCTCGTACTCGACCGCAAGAGCCCCGTCGTTTCAAAGGTGATCGAAACCGCCACGCCCGTGCTCGTCAAAAACCTCGATCAGCGCGAAGACCTGAAAGCTGACGGAGACCTCAATTATAAAACCAAGTCCTTCGTCTGCGTTCCGGTCGTAATCAGCGGCCATGCCGTCGGCGCGCTTTCGCTCACCGACAAGGAAAATCTCGAAAACTTCACCGACGAAGACCTGAAAACGATAGTCGTCTTCGCGGGCCAGATCTCGAGCAATATCGAGCACCTGTTCAATATCGAAACCGAGGTCGAACGGCGGCGCCTCGACAAGGAACTCGAAATAGCGAGCGGCATGCAGAAAAAACTCGTGCCCTCCGGCATAAAAAACATCGCGCGCTACGAGATCTACGGCAGCTATATCCCCGCTAAAGAAGTGAGCGGCGATTACTACGACTGCATTGAGCTCGACTCCGATAACCTGCTCATCATCGTGGGCGACGTATCCGGAAAAGGCGTTCCGGCCGGCCTTTTTATGATGACCACGCGCACGTTCCTTCACACCATAATCAAATACGAGCGCGATCTTTCTAAAATAATGGGGTTTTTGAACAACTACCTCACTGACAACTCTGAAGCCACCGCATATTTAACGGTTTTCACCGGCGTTCTCAACATCAAAACCGGCGAGCTCGAATACGCCAACGGCGGGCATCTATCGCCGTACCTGATCAAAAAAAGCGGCGAGCTCGAGGCGCTCGAGACTAAAAACCTGATCTGCGGCATGTTCAACGACGTGGTCTACGACGTCGGCAAAACCGTCATCGAGCCCGGCGACGCCCTTTTCATATTCACCGACGGCATCACCGAGGCCCAGGCCGCCGACGAAAGTATGTACGGCGACGATCTGCTCAGAAGCACCCTTCTCGCGCTCGATAGAAACGAAGGCGCAGCCGATCAGACCGAGCGCGTCCTGAAATCGGTCAAAGACTTCGTCAAAGACGCGCCTCAATCGGATGACATTACTATCCTCACGATAAAGGCGGAGGATGAGTCAGTGCATAACGCATAGTGCATAGTGCATAGTCGGGGCATTAAATATTATAAAAATCTCTGATAATATTGCCATAAATTGAATGAAATTATGATATAATTAAAATAGGCGGACGAAAGTTTCGTTCGCCGGATTTTTATTTTTTTATTTTTTGAAATATCGTAACGAGTCTTAAAGATGTCGGTCAAATTATGAAAAAAAATCTGGCTATCATAAAAGGCTTTTCACTGTTCGAAGTTATCGTGAGCGTCGTCATTTTATTTCTGGCGCTCACTCCTTTGTTCGCATCTTTTTTCTCTCAAAAAGATTTCTCCGTGCTCACCCTTAAAGAGATACAGGCCGCCTGCTACGCGGAAGAGGTCACCTCCCAGCTTTACGTCTATCCCGTCGCGTTCATAAAAGCCGGAAATTTCGCGGCGAACACGCCCCTGAATGCGGCCGCCCCGCCGGTCAACGAAATTTACGGCTCGCGCCTCTTCGGCCCCGATTCGCCGCCCCTTTATTTCACCTCAATGGATGAAGGCTTCCAGAGAAATATCAAAATAAAATACGACCCGACGCTTAAACTCAACAACATCGAGGTCGCCATAACTTTCGACACGGTCACCGCCGCGGGAAAACCCGTACAAAGGACGATAACAAACCATGCCATTATTGCGGCTTTTAAATAAAAACAGCGCGTACGCGCTCATAAAGGCCCGTAAAAAAGGTTTCAGTATGGCCGAACTCATCGTGGTCACGCTGCTTATGGGCATCATCTTTTCCATGGTGATGATGGTCTATAAATTCGTCTTTCTGAAGCAGACGCTCGCGTCTCAAATGATGGAAGGCATGCGCGATATAGTCCTGACGGTCAATTACCTTAAAAGCGATCTGAACTCGGCGCAGATAAACCCGACCTTCATGATAACCGACAGCCTCGGCCGCCAGAAGACCGATAAAACCGTCGCCGAGTCGCTGGGCGAATCGATCAGCGAAGGCGCCGGCAAATTCAGTTTCATAATCTCCGAAGCGGGCGAGGCGTGCGTTGTTACCTACGAGATCGACCAGAACAGGGTCTTAAAGCGCACGATCTACGATGTCTTCAAAAACCCCGTCAGCTCGAGCATTTTATCGCGCGGCAAGATCGTCGGGGCCGCGCTTGCGCGCAAATTATTCAAAGACGGCGACGACCGATCAGTGTGCATGAACCTGTCGCTGAAAATAGCGACCAAGAACATCGATAAAGGCGCGGCGGTGGACGCCGTGAAAGATTTTTCGTTCAACATATTCCCGTACGTTCTTAACAACACCATAAAAAACGCCGAATTCCAAGATAAACCGGCGGCGTATTGACTAACGGAGAGTGTAAAGTGGAGAGTGGAGAACTAAAGGATTTTTGACGATTGGACAGCCACTATAGTGTTTTTAAGGCTCTGCCTCAAAAGTAAAGTGCGCAGGGCGCGCCCCAGCATTAACTCTCCACTCTCCGTTCTCAACTCTCAACTCACTAAGGAGATGATCGGCTTGAAAAATTTAACGAATCCCATAAAAACCGGAACGGCTGCAAAGTTTTCGCGGTCTTCCGCCATTGCCATTTTCGTTTTTGTCTTCGCTTTTATATTCGTTATTAATTTTACGCAGGATAAGTGCGCTTACGCGCAGATGCCGGCCCTGAACGCCGACACCATCGCCAAAGCCATGTTTTCCGCCAAAGTGGACGAGCGGCTCTGCACCGAGCCGCCATCGCGGGTAGACGACTTCAAACTCGGCGTACAAAGCGCGCTTTTCGTGCCTATAGTCACCGCAACGAAATTCAAGTACAGCGAAATCCAGGTAATAGTGAGACTCTTTTTCGGGGCCGTCGCGGCGGCCATCGGCTACCAGATCAAAAAAGAGGACGAGCCCCACATATACGAAGCCGGCAAAAAGATGGTCGCAAGCGAAATAGACGAAGCGCTTTCCTTGAAATACACCTGGAACGGCGAAAACCAGATATTTGAAACCATCGACTCATTTTTCGCCGCCCGCAGCGAAAGATACTCGAAAAAATCCGCCGTCGACCGCCGGAAATTGTTCAACATCATAAGCGAGGGCCCGATCTATAAGACCGGAACGCCAGTCTCGCTCACGCCGGCCGCAGCGGCGCAGGGTAACAGCGTGACCCCTCTCGGCTCGGCATTCCCGCCCGGACATCCTTACGCCGGATACACCATTTACACGTGCGGGCCGCGCGGCGTCTGGTATTTCAGGGACGCCGTCAGGCGCAACATCACCGCGATCAACGCGGCGCTGCAGAACGAGGACGCGCAGCTCGACGCGGGCAAAGGCGGAAAGGTTTCGCCCGACAAGGTCGTCGCAAAGGCCGCCGGCATCAAAACTCTCGCCGAAATGATGAAACTTCTCAGGCTCAACGGCGCGGCCGAGGCAAAACTCGCCTTCGACAAGCATTTCGAAGCGAGCGACATCTCAAACGACAACAGCTTCGACTCGCTGACGCAGAATAGCGGCGATATCGTCAACTCGCTTAAAATGTCCGGCTATTCGGTGCCGGCCGAAAATATAGATCTTTACAAAAAACTCTGGACGATCTATTCGACGCCCGAAAATAAATAAAACCCCTTGACGCGCGGTAATTACGAAACCGCGGAAAGGCCGCGGGAAAGATACATTATGAAAAACGAATATACTCCCCTCGACATGATCCGTAAAACATTCAAAAGCCGCAGCGGCGTCGTGATACCGATGGTGATCGTCCTCACGACGATCGTTTACATCGCCTTTTACAGCTATCACAACATGGCAATGAATACGCTCGACCACGCGCATTATACGATGCTGCTCCAGTCGGTGCGCAACATCGCGTTTTCGGTCGTGAACGTCGTCTATCCGTATATTTCGTACAAGTGCCGCGTCGACCCTGCCGGCGATCTTGCGCGGTTCATAAGCGACTCCGACGACAACGATTTCGTCATCGACCCGGCGGGTGACCCCGTTCTGGGCTCTCTTTTCGACCAGTTCAAGCCCGCTATAGTCGAAAAAATCTACATAAAGGCGCTCGCCCGCGAAAGCGAAGGCGGCAGCGACCTCGGTCAGACATCGGGCGAGCTCTACAGCGACCCTTTTGAAAAAAAGGTCATAGTCGAGGTCGGCTGCGTGATCTACATAAACAAGATCCGCTACGAGTGCAAGATCAAGCGCAGGATCTCGAAAATTTTCTCGACCGTTCCGCTATATTCCAAATTCACGCTCATGATCAGAAACAAGACCATCCCGCGAATGGCCTACAACCTTTTCTGCAACACCATAGCAGGCCAGCCGATGCAGCACAACCGCTTCCTGCCGCTGACGCTGCACAACCACAACCCCGGCGAAGACAGCTCTCTCGCGGGCTTTGCGACAAGCCCGAAAGCCTACCTGACGCGGGGATACATTTATTTCGGCAGCGAGGCTATACTCAATAAAACTTCAGGCTTCAACCCACAGTTCTCCGAACTTTTCCACTTCATAAACGCCGGTTTCAATCCCGGCGTCACGCGCTGCTATTCGAACCTCGGCGGCCTGCTGCCTTTCGTCCAGCCAAACCCGCCCGGCGGCTACCAGATCGAATTCACGCCGCTCGGCTATTATTACGACATGATCGCCGACGCCTCCGCGCCGAATATAATGAAAAAATATATGGGGCTGCCGACCTTCTCCTCCACGCTGCACCTTTACGGCAGCCAGGAACGTCCCTCGCCCGCGCTCGTCATCGGCCGCGTCTACCAGTCGTATCCGGTTTACAAATGCCTGGTCAACGACCTCAACCAGAACTCGAAGATCGAGTCGACGCCCGATCTCGAACACTCCATGGTCAACGCTCTTGCAAATAAAAACGACTTTTTCGCCTCGTCGACCGACCTGACCGAGCTGCCGGTACTGTTCAAGATACGCTCGGCCGACGCGCACGGCAGCTGGAAGGATTTCTGCGACAACCTCTACCCTAACTACTCTAAAATGATGACCACTATAATTAAAGAGCCTTACAACCGCTCCTACAACTATATGCTCTACGACGGCTTCATGTCGCAGAACACTCAGGCCGGAACCATCAACAAGCTCGACGACTCCGAGATCACCGACTGCCTGAACGTCCACAACTTCAAGATAACGCTCAAAAATTCGTCCGGCGACGAAACCACCATGTTCTCGGGCGATCCGGGCGCCGCCGACATTACGGCTATCCTTAAATCGCGCATCGAGAAAAAATACAAAAACGAAACCGAGTTCTTCAAAGAGTGTCTTTCAGGGCGCGTGCTGAACATACCCTACTGCGTGGTCGCCATCGAGAACGGCGGCGTCAGCTTCCCCGATAACCTGAAAGTGGCCGAAGGCGGAATACTTTTCATCGCCGAAGGCGACTGCGAGGCCCGCGGCATCGAGGCGCCCTTCCACCAGATATTGTCGATATACTGCGCGCGCGGCAGCATAAAGCTCGACTGCTCTAAAAAATATAAATACGTAAGCCTCAACGCCCCGGAAGGTTTCGTCAAAAACACTTCTCCTTCGAGCGCGCTCGATCTTATCGGAAACGTCGTCTGCAAGAACCTCGATCACCTGTCTTTCGCCGCCGGCGGAAAGATCCAGTATTCGCACTATCTCGACCCAACCTATACAAAAGCCGCCGCCTGCCGCTACAAGCTCGTTCTGATGCCGTCGGTGCTGAACCTCGAATTCAAGCGGAAATAGTTTAAAACCGTGCAGAACTTTTCACGATCATCAAAAGTCCTTTAGTTCTCCACTCTCCACTTTCAACTCTCCACTATAAAAAAAGCCGCGCCCGTCGCATCGTTTCGATGGAGAGCGCGGCTCTGATTTTGTTGTTAAATTGATCGCCTGTCGGCCCGGTTCGCTTTATCAGCAGGCGCCGTAGGTATATTTTTTGATGTGATCGATGACTTCTTTGGCGGTTATATTGACCCGCGCGACCTTCTTGATGTAATTAAGGTTCTCGGAAGTGAAAACTATTCCGTCGTCGACGTTTCCGGCGATCGCTGTCTGTTCGAGGCGGTGGAATATGCACACTGGATGCAGATAATCTTTCGAGTATTTCAGGCAGAAATCGTGCTCCATACACTTGGTCTCGCAGTAATCGACGAAGGGAGGCTTGATCTTTTCGCCGCCCTGAGGCCGGTTCTTTTCGGTCGCCTTGAAGCGGTAAACGCCGGTTTCGTCCAGCTCGAAATATTTCTCGATAAAGCCGTTCTTTATGGCCGAGCCGAGCATGCCCTTGACGGGGCTTTCGAAAATGAT
>MGFH01000251.1 GCA_001791795.1 Candidatus Wallbacteria bacterium GWC2_49_35 | reverse complement strand
ATGCTGCCCAAAACCCTTTTAAAAATAAAGCAGACCATAGGCCGCATCGGCGAGAAGAACGGAAAGGGCCTGCTGGTAATAGCGGACTCGAAGCTCATCAACGCCAGGTATCTGGGCGACGTCCTGAACGCGCTCCCGCTTTACAACACATATTACACCTTTGAAGAATACTGGAGGGATAATAATTAATACGTTCGAATACATTCTGCAGAACGTGTCGAAACCGCAGCAGTACATAGGTTGCGAATACGGCCTGAAAAAAGAGGAACTGAGCGCCGACGCGATCGACGGGCGGCTTAAATTCATGCTTTCTTTTCCGGACACATACGAAATAGGCATGTCGAATTTCGCCGTCAAAATCCTCTTCGAGATCGCCGAATCGATCGAAGGCGTTCTGTGCGACAGGGCTTTCATCCCCGAGGACGACTGCGCCGCGCTGATGAAAAAGATCGGCTATCCGCTGAGCTCGCTTAATTATATGATAGCGGCAAAAAAATTCGACGTCATAGGCTTTACGCTCGAATACGAACTTAATTATTCCAACGTGCTTCATTTTCTCGATCTGGCCGGAATCCCTCTCGAATCGTCGAAGCGTGCGGAATGCGACCCCGTAATAATAGCGGGGGGGTCGGCATGCGTGAACCCCGAGCCCATGGCCGATTTTATAGACGTTTTCTTCGTCGGCGACGGCGAGGACACGCTGCGCGAGATATGCGAGGTCCTCATCGAGTCGAAAAAAAGAGGCGACGATCGCGCTGCGAGGATAGAAGCCCTTTCGAGGATAAGAGGCTCGTACGTGCCTTCTTATTACCAGGCAGAATTCGACGCTTCCGGCGTTCAGACCGGCTTTAAAAAACTTAAAGAGGACGTCCCCGACCGGGTGAAGATCAGGCTGATTGCAAACCTTGACGAGGCCCGGCATCCGGTGAGGCAGATGGTCCCGAATTTCGAGACTGTATTCAACCGCGGGGTCGTCGAAATTGCCCGCGGCTGCAAAAACGCCTGCCGCTTCTGTCAGGCCGGATTCATTTACAGGCCCTACCGCGAGCGGAGCGTCGAAAACATAAAGGGACTTATCAGGAGCATATTTTTAAATACTGGCTACACCGAGTTCACGCTGTCCTCGCTTTCAGCGACGGACCATCCGGGGCTCGGCGAATTAATAGATTATACTCTCGGGCTGAGCGACACCGAAGAAGGTTTCAAAGATGCGCTTTTTTCGGTATCGCTTCCTTCACAGAGGATCTCGACCTTCTCGGTGGAGCTCGCATCGAAACTTTCGAAGAACCGCAAGTCCGGGCTCACATTCGCTCCCGAGGCTGGCTCGCAGAGGATGCGCGACGTCATAAACAAGAACGTGACGGAGCAGGACCTCTATTCGACGGCCTCAGCCGCGATCGATTCGGGCTACAGGCTTATAAAGCTTTACTTTATGATAGGGCTTCCTTTTGAGACGGACGAAGATCTGCTCGCGATTGCCAGGTCCATAAGCCGCGTGACGGCCATAGCGCGCGAAAAAAAGGCGCGCGGGTTTTCGGTCAACGTCACTTTTTCGACGTTTGTTCCCAAGCCGCACACGCCCTTTCAGTGGGCGGTCCAGGCCGGGCGCGACGAGGTTTTCAGAAAGCAGTCGCTTATCAGGAACGAACTGAAAAAACACCGCGAGGTGTGCATGAAATTCACCCGCTTTGACACGACGCTTCTCGAATCGGCCTTCGCCCGCGGCTCGAGGCTTCTGGGTAAAGTTTTGCTTGCGGCCTTGAAGGCGGGATGTCGCTTCGACGCCTGGGACGGAAAACTCGATTTTCCGGCATGGCAGGAGGCGTTCCGGAGCGCCGGATTGGATATCGGCGCCTATGCCGCCCGCGAGATCGGCCTCGAAGAGTGCCTGCCGTGGGAGATTGTCGATGCCGGCGTGAACCGCCTCTATCTGGCCGAAGAGTTCGCGAAGGCGCGAGAAGAGAAAAAGACGCCGGCTTGCGAACCGAACAGATGCAAGCGCTGCGGAGTATGTTAAATAAATCGAAGGCGGAATATATGCAAAATAACGAATACATATTGCAGGCATGGTATGAAAAAAGCGGAACGATCAAATACACGGCACACCGCGACGTGATAAATATTTTTTATATTTCCATCGTGAGGGCGGCGCTTCCGGTGTTTTATACCGAAGGCTTCACCAGAAAACCGAAACTATCCTTTTCGCCGGCCCTGCCGCTCGGGGTTTCGTCGAAGTGCGAATTTGTCAACATCTATCTGAAAAACAAAATCGCGGCCGACGGAGCTATGCTTTCGGCTCTCGACAGATCGTTTCCCCCGGGGATCAAATTCTTTCGTCTCGAATATCCCGGCGGCGACATCAACACGACGATATCCAATATCAGGGCTTTCGAATATTCTTGCGAGATCGAGGCGGAATTCGACAAATTTCCGGGGGCGGCGGACTCGCTTAAATCCAGAATCGCCTCTATAGGGGCGGCCGAAAGCGTGACGGTCGACTACAACGGCAAGTCCCGGGACATAAAGCCCTACATCGAATCGTGCGCTCTGATTTCCGAAGGCCCCGAAAAAATAGGCTTCCGCCTCAATACCGCGCTTATCGCCGGAAGCTCGATCAAAGCGCATCTGGTGATAAGCTATTTAATGGGCGAACATAAGGAAAAAATGATTTATTCCGCCGGCGTAAGCAAGGAAAAACTGATATATAAAAATTGAAAACATGATTCCGGCAATTGAAAATTTTTATCGTCATTAAAAAATAATATCGGGCGGCGTTTATGATAAAAGAAAATGATTTCGAATTGAAAATCCTTATTGTCGAAGACAACATAATCGAGTCTAAAACCATCGCTTCCTTTTTAAAGGCCGGCGGCTTCGGCGATATCGATTCCGCATCCAACAAGCGCGAGGCTCTCGAAAAAATATACCTTTTCAGGCCCGATATCGTTCTTATGGATATTTCGCTCGATGAGGCCGAAGCGGGCGTCGAGGTCGCCGAGCTCATAAAAAACGACCCCGAAATAGAGGCCGTCGTTATTTTTCTTACATCGCATACGCATCAGCAGGTTTTCAGCCGCGCGAAGTTGACGGAGCCCTACGGATATATAATCAAGCCTTTCACCAAAGAGTCGCTTTGCGTTTCCGTAGAGATGGCCTATAACAGAAAAAGACTCGAGCTCAGGCTCAAGGAAAGCACACAGATCTTTAAGACCTCGGTCGAAACCATGCTCGACTGTTTCGGCATCTTCAGCGCCGTCAGGGATTCCGGCGGCGTTATAAAGGATTTTATTATACAATATTTGAATGATTCGGCCTGCAGGGACTTCCGCATTTCCCGCGAGGAGATGATCGGAAGGAGTCTCAGCGAACCGCTGCCTTCATACCGGGAAAACGGACTTTTCGAAGAATACTGCCGCGTGGTGAACGCCCAAATGCCTCTTATAAAACATGCTTTTAAAATGCTTATACGGCGTTCGCCGGAAACATTCCATTATTATGACTTCAGGGTCGTTGACCTCAAGGACGGTTTCGCCGCGGCCTGGCGCGACGTCAGCGACCGGAAGCTGGCGGAGGAAGCGCTTGTCAGAAGCGAGGAGAAATACCGCGAAATAGTCGAGAACCTTAGCGAAGGTTTCTGGCTGGTCGACAACAATCTCAGGACCGTATTCGTGAATAAGAAGATGAACGAAATAATAGGCTATTCGTCGGAAGAACTTCAAGCTAATTCGATCGTCGACTATATTTATGAAGACCAGCTCATTTTTTTTCATAAAAACATCGAAAATTTGAGAGCAGGCGTTAAAAGCCAGTTCTCATTGCTGTTAAACCACAAGAACGGCAGACAGATCTACGTAAAAGCCTCGCTCGGTGAATTCACCGATAATTTCGGGGGGGTCAAGGGCATTTTCGCGTTTTTCAACAATAACGCATCCGCCGTGGAACTTTCAGATGATTCCGAGGCCAAAGAAAATTTTCCAAGTTCCGTCGAGGCGCGCAGCTCGCTCGTCGGTAACAGCAAATTTATTAACGACCTTTTCGCGATCATTCCTTCGATATCCGAAAGCAGCTGCAACGTGCTCATCGAAGGGCCATCCGGCGCCGGAAAAAGCCTTATAGCGCGCACCATTCATCAAAATTCGGAGCGCAGGAACGCTCCGTTCGTCGTCGTTAACTGCGGCGCGCTGCCGGACGCCCTCATCGAATCGGAACTTTTCGGCTACGTCAAGGGCGCTTTCACCGACGCTAAAAAGGACAAGCCAGGAAAATTCGCCATGGCCTCCGGGGGTACGATACTGCTCGACGAGATCGGCGAACTGCCGCTTCATCTTCAGGTAAAAACTCTTCATGTCATAGAGGAAAAGATGTTCGAACCTCTGGGTTCGAATGAACCGCAGAAGGTCGATGTGAGGATAATTGCGGCGACGAATAAAAACCTGATCGAGCTCATCGGGCAGAAAAAATTCAGGGAAGACCTTTATTACAGGCTTAAAATAGTTAATATCAAAGTGCCTTCGCTGAAGGAACGCAGAGAGGATATCCTGCTTTTAGCGAGGCATTTCATTAAAAAGTTAAACCAGAAATACGGCAAGAATATCAACCGGCTATCCGACAACTTTATAAAATTTCTTCTTTCGTATAATTTTCCGGGCAATATAAGGGAACTTTACAATATATTCGAGCATGCGTTCGTGTTTTCAAACGACATTATAATCGATATCGAACAGCTTGCCGAAGATTATCTGGAAATTTACAAAAAAAATGCAACTCCAACTATAACCGCGGGCGTTACACCAACCGGAGCTTCAGCATCTTCCGCTTACAAGATCGCCGACGGCGGCCCGGACAGGGCGCTCATTCGCTCTGCCGCGTTTGATGACGAATATCTCGAACTTTTAAAATCGCTGGAACTTTTCAATAATAATCGCAACAAAACCGCAGCTTTTTTAAAGATCAGCAGAATGGCGTTATGGCGCCGCATGAAAAAATACGGGTTGCTCAAAGACGAGTAACCTCCCGGTTTAAAAAAATATGAACATTATACACCAGTTACACTATCGTTACATTTTGTAACGCGTAACGGTTACAAAGTTTGAAAAATAAAGTGGAAAATGAACGGTTCATAAGTTTTACTGTGCTTTGCGGTTGGCGATAACTTGGCATGAATGTTGCTTAGAAAGAATGTGGCACTTAACGAACCCAATTAATCCGCCGTGAACAGCTGAAATATTAAGCACTTTCAGCACTTCCGATAGAGAAAGTTCACGGCGGCTTTTTTTTTCTCGTTTTTCATCTATATTTTTATTTTCTTTTCTAAATATATCTCTTGAAACTTTTCTAATTATTTAATATAATATCCTGATTTTTAATTTAAAAACTTATAGAAAGGGGCCTCTATTTTGGAGAAAAAAATTATTATTCACGTAGATGAAGACGAAACTCAGATCGTCATTCTCGAAGACAACCGCCTGGCCGAGTTTTACGTGGAGCGAGAAGAGTCGCTGCGCATAGTCGGAAATATTTATAAAGGCAAAGTTTCGAACGTTCTTCCGGGCATGCAGTCGGCCTTCGTCGATGTCGGTCTTGAAAAGGATGTATTCCTGCACATAGACGATTACCACATAGAAGGCGTCGAAAAAGACGACGCGATAAGCATGAAAGATATTTCAATAAGGGACGTTCTGCAGGTCGGCCAGGAAATAGTCGTTCAGATAATGAAAGACCCGCTGGGTACCAAGGGCGCGCGCGGGACCACATTCCTCACTCTGCCCGGGCGCTTCTGCGTGCTTCTGCTCAACGAAAAGAGCATATATGTTTCCCGGCGCATTACCGACGAAAGCGAGCGGTCGCGACTGAAATCCTTCGGCGACAAGTACTGCCCCGAAGACATGGGACTGATCATCCGCACCGCGGCTTCCAACTCCACAAGCGAAATAACCGAAGAAGAGATAGAAACCGATATTAAATTCCTTCTCCAATTGTGGGATAAAATAGTCGGACGAATTCATAAATCCGGAGTTTACGCCCTTATTCACAACGAACTTAATATCGCCATGAAGATCCTGCGCGACCTGTTCACCCACGACGTCAGTGAAATTTATGTCGATTCCGAAGAGCAGTATCTTAAACTGCGCGAATATTTCGAATTCATGGCGCCGCGCGAGGTTGAAAAGCTGAAACTTTATAAAGACGAGGTTTTCATTTTCGAAAAGATGGGCGTCGACCGTCAGATAGACCGCGCGCTTAAAACCCACGTATGGCTCAACTGCGGCGGGTACATAATCATCCAGAAGACCGAGGCGCTGACCGCCATTGACGTCAATACCGGCAAATTCACCGGCCAGGACGACCTCGAAGAAACGGTGTTTAAGACCAATATGGAGGCTGCTTACGAAATAGCCCGCCAGATAAGAATTCGCGGCATCGGCGGCATCATTATAGTCGATTTTATCGACATGATCAAAGAAGATCACAAAAACAAGATAATGGAAGTAATGCGCGAAAACTTCAAAAAAGATAAGTCGAAAAATTCCATAATCGGAATCACCGAATTCGGGCTTGTTGAAATTACCCGCGAACGTGTGTCCAAATCGATCAATGAAGTGCTTTTACAGCATTGCCCGTACTGCAAGGGCACCGGCAAGGTTTACGCGTCGAAACTGATCTCCAACAAGGTCAGAAGCGAAATTGCGAAAATATCGAAAATGTCCGAAGCCAATAATATACTCGTGAACACCCATCCCGACGTCGCGGCGCATCTGCTGGGCGAAGAAGGCGAGCGCATCAAGCTGCTCGAGACCAGGCTCGGAAAAACGATTTTCGTCCGCGCCGACGAAACGTATCACGTCGAGCAGGTGCAGGTAAGCGTCATTTAAAGTTGAGAGTTAAGAGTTGAGAGTGGAGAACTAAGGACTTTTTGATAATATGGTAATGTTTTTATTACAGGCAAGCGATTTTAAAAAAATCAAAAATCCGCAACTCTCCACTATACACTCTCCACTCTGCACTATATTTAACGGGGGTTTTTAAATGCCTATATTCGAATTCGTCTGTAAAAAATGCGGCGGCAGGTTCGAAAAAATTCAAATGAAAAGCGCGCCTAACCCGGAATGTCCGGAGTGCGGCGCGGGCGAGACCGATAAACTCATATCGAATTTCGGTTTCGTGGGTTCCGGCGGCGGCAAGAGTTCCGCCCAGATAGGCCACAGCTGCGGTTCCTGTTCGTCTCATAACTGCGGTTCCTGCTCGCATTAATTAAATAAAAATATTTAACGGGAGTTTTAAAATGTTACAGGGAAAATTTAAATTATTGCTGCTCTGCTCATTGTTTACGATCTTTGTGACTGCAAGTAACGGCGTATCGCTCGCGGGAGCTTCAGAAAAAGAGGAACTCAAAAAAGTGAGAACGAGAATCGGCGACAGTGCCGCTCAGAACCAGAAAAATAAATTCGGCCGCAAACTCGTCGAATTCGAAACCGGCACCGAAGAAAACCAGCTTGGCCTGCTGAAAACGCACAGCGGCAAGATACCCTTCGGCATGTTCAACGCGCCATCATCTTTTGTCGTCGATGAAAAACGCCGCCTTTACGTAATCGATTGCAGAAATTACCGTGTGAGCGTTTTTAATATCGACGATAAGTGCAATTTCATCAAAACTATAAATTACTTCACGGACAGGGAACATATCGCGCATATGATCGATGTGGCGGTTACGAAGGACGGCTCGGTCTACCTCGGCGACAACAAGAACCTCGCGGTCGTAAAATTCTCGTCGCTCGGCCTGCCTGAAAAGGTTTTCGGCGCTAAAGAAAAGGAATTTTCCGGCTTTAAACAGGTCAACGAGATCGCTGTCGACAAAAAAGGAAATCTGTATGTAAAAGACCACGTCCAGCAGAAGGTTTTCCAGTTTTCAGGCGACGCTAAATATACCTGCGAAATATCCATAGACAGCGGTCTGTGCTTCTTTTCCGACAACGCCCATCCGTACCTTGAATTTCACGAAGATTCTAAGTCATGGAAAATTTTCGCGGCTTTCGAAGACGGCGAGGTCGAGAAGATGATAACCGAGATCAGGCGCGAATCGCCCGATCAGAACATTCAATTCACAGGCGTCGATTCGGCGGACCGCCTTTATATTAAATCATTTGCCCGCGGCGCGATCGAAATAATAAGAGTTTCGCGCGACGGCAAAAAGATCGAGAAATTCGCCGCCCATAACCAGCCGGATTTCGACACGACGCGCTTTTTCTTCGTCGATTCCGCGGCCGGCAGCGTATACGCCGCGAGATTCAATGGAAAAAACATTCAGATTGACGAACTGGAAAAGACTGAATAATCGACCGGCCCGCTACGCGTCGTTAAACGAAGGTGGATTTGATTGTCAATAACCAATTTATATAGAGGCCTTGCGTTTTTTCACTACGGCATCATCGAAAAGATAATGCGCGAGACCAGAAAACTCCAATCAGGCGGATCCGCCGATATCGTGCTGAGTCTCGATCTCAACAAGAGCGCGCAGAAGATGAAGGTCACGGTGGATGACGGCCGCTACATACTCAATAACCGCCATAAGATATCGTTCGGAAAAGAGGAAGCGGCCGACGAGATCGTGATCAATGAAAAGCTCGTCGCTCTGCTCGAAAGTACGCCTGAAAAAGTTTACGCAATAGATTTTTTAACGATGGAGGCCGTTCCGCTGCATTTCGCTTCCGAATACGGCAACGTAAAGCTTGCGGCGACACACGATGCTCCGACGATGGAGATCGACGGCGTAAAGATGCACCGAAGCGAGGGAATAAGCCCCTGGGACGACTCCAAATGCAAGGCGCGCGATATTATCAAGCGCGGCATGAGCGTTTTAGACACATGCACCGGCCTCGGATATACCGCAGTGATCGCAGCTCAGCTCGGCGCCCGCTCGGTCGTCTCGTTCGAAAGAAATCCGGCGGTGCTCAAGATGGCCTCTTATAATCCCTGGTCGGTCGAATTTTTTGAAAATCCCGTAATCGAATCCCATACGGCGAGCGTTTATGACGAGATCGCGAAATCCGCCGCGGTGCGCTTCGACGCCATCATTCATGACCCGCCGCGCTTTTCGCTGGCCGGCGAATTATATTCGTACGATTTTTACCGGGAGGCCTACCGCGTTCTGCGCCACGGCGGAAAGATGTTCCATTATATTGGCGATCCGCATTCTTCGTTCGGCAAGAAGCATTACGCCGGCATCAATATGCGCCTGCGCGAGGCCGGATTCGAAACCGTAATTTTCCATAAGAACTACGGCATTATGTGTCAGAAATTGTCTTTTTGAAACTGCCTTATTATAAGTGCCGCCAGATATGAACCCAGGCAGACGCCTCCGAGCACGTCGAGCGGCCAGTGCGACCCTTCATAAACCCTCGAAACCAGCATCAGAACACAGATAATGCCAAGCGCGGCCTTGGCGGCCCGTCTCGCCTGGTCTCCCGCTATTTTGAGCTGCGCCATGTAGAAGAACACTATTGTTAAAATAACGCTTCTGGTGGCGTGTCCCGAAGGATAGGCGAACGGCGTGAACGGCGAATATACCGGCACGGGAAGTTTGAGCCCCCGTCTGAATTCGGGAAAGACCTTCGGCTGCGGTACGCTGAATTTCATCGCGAGTTCGATGGCGATCGAAAGCCCGAAGAACACAAGAAGATAGAACGCGGCCTTTCTGTGACCGCGCGCGAAAAGCCATGCCGCGAGCGACGTCGTTATAACGCCTGTAACCTCGCCGCTTCCGAGCACCGTGAAAAAAAGCGAAAAATAGTCGAAAACGGCGTTTGGAAAAGACTGCGCGGCTTTGATCAGCGCTATGTCGAAACCGGTCGCCGCGCGCGAGGCTGTGACGGCGGTCAAAAGCGCCAGCGCGGCCAGGAAAATATTGCGTTTTTCTGAAATGAACTTTATCATCCTTATCGGGTCACGCCCGTCGCCGGCGGAGGTGCGGGCGCCGGATTTGCCGCGGGGGCGGCTTTTTCAGAGAGTTTTTTCGCCAGCTCGCTCACGTAGGGCCTTTTCGCGTATAAAAGCAGCCTTAAAATGGAGGTTTTGAACCCGAGCGTGTCGTCTTCTTTTATGGCGCGATCGAGGTTTTCGACGGTTTTATCGAGGTAGAGCATAATGTCGTCGCGTTTTTCTTCGACCAGGCCGAGATATGAATGCTGGCCGAAGCCGTCGAATATCTGGTCGGGCATCATGGCCTCGATGTCGCCGCACAGCACGAATTCGTTCATGGCGTTTTTAACGTTGAATCCGGCCATAAAGGAATAATTTATAGTGTAGGAAGCGTCCTTGGCGCCCGCTTCAGAGGCCGCCTTGCTTTCCGTTTTCGAAAAAAGAACCTTGCCGATGACCTCCGTCGTATCGTCGATCTTCCCGTCGCCGTTCAGGTCGAGGTAATACCAGTAGACGCAGTCGTCGGCGTAGTTGAACCAGAAATCCTCGAACGCTATCTTCGCGATGGCGCCCTTCGAGTCGGATAATACGTAGCCGCCGTTTAAAATACGCCATGGAAAAGCGTCCCAGTACTGCGATATTTTGAATGAGTATACTTCGGAGCTGTCTTTTACTTCGCTGAAATAATTCTGGGCGCTTTCGATATATCCGGGGATCTCTTTGAACATATAAAAATTCGAGCCCTGCGGCATTATGCCGAACAGGCCGGTTTCGGCTGAATGATAGATCAGTTTCGATCCGCCGCCCTCCATTTCGTACTGCCTGGTGGAGTATCTGTACTTATCGCCGAGCAGGCCGAAATATCTTCGGCCGTCGGTCAGGCGGTAACGCCACACGGGCTTTTGAGACGCGTCTTCGATGATGTACGTGTCGGCGTCGACCGATCGCGCGATTTCCGGCGCCGTTTCGAGAGTTATTAATTTGATCTCTTCGGTCGCCGCGCGCGGATCGATAAAGCCGGCCACATTCTGTATGTAATTTGACCTGGATATATCGAATACGGCGCGGGATTTTTCCGATTTGGTCGAGGCCTGCGCCACTTTCTGGTAGGTCATGTTAAGCAGTTCGTATTCGTCGATATCGCCCTTCTCGCGGCGCTTCGAAGTGCACATGATCGCCTTGACGCGCACGTCGCTTTCGCCCGCCTGCATGGATTCGCCGCCTATGAGGCTGCCCTCGGAAATGGAGGCTATCGAAGAGCGGTCGTTGTGGTAGGAGCTGGAAGCGTATTGCGTCACGGTCTCGTTCGTTCTGTAAAGGACGTTCCTTTCAGGATATGAAAGCCGCGATGTCAGGTAAAAGTATAGAAAAATTCCGACGACCGTCCCGCCGAAAACTATCAGCCCGAACGCGCCGACTATCCACTTTCTGAGCCCTACCGGCACTTTGTCGAGTCTTTCACCTAACGTCATTTGAACCTCTTAATTAATAATTATTCAATTTATCATCAAGTTTTTTATTTGATTCGTAATTTTTCTTATCTTTCGGCTCGCCCTCTTTTTTTTCGCCGTCTTTGCCGCCTTCGCTGAAGACGTTCTCCGATGCTTTGGCTATGCCTTCGCCTACCGATTTGAGGCCTTCCTTTATGTTCGAGCCGGCGGATTGGATCGCGTCCACCACTGACTGGCGGGATTTGTCGTCTTCGCCGATGGCGCCTGCGGATTCGTCTTTCTTTTCGCCGTCTTCGCCGCCGGCGTCGGAGGCCGCGGGCTCGTCTTTTTTATCGGTCGAAGGAGCGACCGCCGGCTTTTTAAATGCCCAGTCGTAGGATTTAAGGAAAAAATCGCCCGTAGTGAAGCCTATGATCAGTCCCAGCAGGCTGAAAGGCGCGTAAAAAAAACCGGAAGTAAAAAAACCGGTGAAAAGAAAAGGCGCCACGACTATTAAAAGGGAAAGGCCGAGTTTGAACTTGAAGCTTTTGCCGTTTATCCACTCGTTTTTTTTATAATCTTCGCCCGAAAAATATCTGTCGAGCACGCTTAGAAAAAGCGCCACCACGAAATAAGCTAATATAAAGTTTGCGGCTTCACTCATTTATTACATCACTCCTTCTGATTTCGCGTGAAAGATATTTTAATACGTAGTACCTTTTATCCGGAGGCATTTGCGTGATATCGCGCTCGAGTCCGGCGATATCGCTGTAGTAGCGGCGCACGAAGTTTGCCCGGTCGAAAAGGCAGAGAAGTTTATTGACTATGCCGAACTCCGATTTGGCGTAAGCCAGAATGAATTTGGCCGTCACGGGCAGCTTCGCCAGTTCTTTTTTCGCGTTAACCCTGGGCTGTTCGAATACGCCTTTAAGTTCGTGTAAAATATTTATTATTTCAGGCATGGAGGAGGCCAACCCCGATTTCGTGCGCGATATCTCGAATTTGGATAGCCGGTTTACGTCGAAGCCTTTTTCGAACAGGAAAATGTCTTCGAGCAGCTCGGCCTTGTCGGCAATGAACGCCGGGTTCGTATGATAATCGATGAATTTGAGGGCTTCCAGGTTCTCGATTATATTTTTTGCGCCGATGACCACCGGATAAACCCCGCCGGTATCGTCTTCGGGCGGTGTATATTCGCCGTGCTGGTAGAAAAGGAGAGTGTTTTTATTAGCGGCGTCGAAAAGCGAGATAATAGTCTGCGGATATTGAATGTAAAAAGACTGTAGCGCCACCGTTATATCGTCTAGATAGGCTTTGCTTAAAATGTTTTTAACGCCGCGCCCCGTTTTTTTGACCAGTTCCATCATTTCTGCTATATAGGCGTCGGAGAGGAGATTATCGTTTTCGGCGAGGCCGCGCGCGGACTTTTGAAGGCGGGCGATGTCGACCACCCTTTCGTCCGTCGTGTCGATGCTCATGGTAATGCTTCTGAGACGGTGTATCCTGGTGATGTCGTCGAAATTTCTGAGGTTGAATTTATACTGGATGACCGCGGCGTCGTCTTTGGTTATAAACTTTATTATTTCGCGGTACTTTTTATAGACGGCCGCCAGGCATTCCTCTAAAAAGGAAAAAGGCGCGTCTAAGAGCCGCGCGTCTTGCTGGTCGGGCGAAACGATCACCGAAAAATAGGTCGAAGGCGGCATGAAAAGATAATTGGGATTGCCCAGAAAATCGGCGATCTCGAATGAAAACCCGTTCTTATCGATGTGATAGACCCTGTCCTGCGGGAGTTCGCGCAGGCGGTCGTAGCCGAAAACCTTCCGCAGAACTTCGACATAGCGCTTCAGCAGGAAGCCGTCGAGCTTGAAGATGTGGTCGGTTTTAAAAAGCCGCTCCAGAAGGTCTTCCGAGTCTTTTTCATATTTTTCGGCGTACATGTCGACGTACGCGCCGCCGCCGTTTTTATCGCCCATCAGTCTTTTTGCCCTTCATACATTTTTATGAATTCTTTTTTTGCCTCGTACTCGTTTATCATCGAGTTCAATATGCGCTCGCGCGCCGATGTTTTAGCGTCGGATCTGTAGCGCGCCTCCGAGTTGAAGTAGCGCTCGAGCTCGCTCATCACTTTTTCGGCCGTTATCGGCTTATAAAGTTCCTTCAATTTATTGACCTTGTCGACGAAATTAAGTTTGAGGAACGTTTCGGGTTTGGTGAAAAAGTCCTCCGGAATTTCGAAATCGGCCGAATATTCCTTAAGATTCTCCGCTATACTGTGTATCGGACGGCCAGTGAAGCGCTCGTCCTTCTTTTTGAATTCGATGCAGAGCCGGCCTATGTCTTCCCAGCCGAGGCCTTTTTTGCCGCCGCCGGTAATTCCGGCGATGAAGCTCGAAAGTATTCCGCCCCCGCCTTTTCCGGCGTCCGCTCCGGCGGCATCAGAAGCGATAGGCTCGCCAGCGGGGGATTTACGATTCATGAATTCGAGCCCGCCGTCTACTTTGAGGATGCCGGCTTTCAACTGAGGCTTTAGTTTGGTGTAAATAAGATTCGAATAGTCTTCCCACGTTTCGGGGCCGGCCACGAGATATCGCTGGTGAAAACGCTGTCTCAGGGCCGAATCGGTCGAGGTCGGCTCGTTCGTCGCCGCGTAAACCTGGCAGTTGCCTATGGGTTTTGTGAACATGCCGTCGAGGAACTGCATGGTGATGTTCAGAACGTCTTTGTCGGAGCCGCCCATGTTCGGATCGCCCCTCGAAAGCAGCAGCAGATCGACGTCGTCGAAGAACACGAGCATCAATTTATTTTTTTGTTTGGTTTTATCGAGCCTGTCGAGGAGGTTCTTGCCGGTCTTGCCGTAGTATTCGTCTTTTATGCGCTGGTCGACCGATATGAACTCTACCGGCACGCCAGTCTGTTCGCCGCGCTCCTGCAGCCGCGACATGGCGAGTTTGAAAAGCGAGGTCTTTCCGGTGCCCGGGAGGCCGTCGAACAGCACGCTCCAGGAAAGGCCGCCCAGCACGGAGATCGGGTTCAGGCATTCCTTCGGATCGAAAAGCGCCAGCCTGTCGACGTTTCTGATGACGCCGCGCTTCGAGTCGCTGTTTCCGACTATTTCTTCCGGCCTTACCTTCACGAATTCGATCTTCTGATCGGCGGTGGAATACTGCGAGTCGAAATTGGAGATGCTTATGTCGTCGCCTTCGACCTTGAATACGGTGTTCGAAACGAACGATAGAAGCTCGTCCGAAAATTTCTTGCGGTTTTCGACGCATGCGTTTTTAAGCAGAATGAAAAAATTATTCGAAAGCCCTACGTAGTCGATCGAGTCTATTATGATTTTCTTTCCTGATTCGTCGGCTGTGTTAAGCGCGTGTACGTAATCGCAAAGGAGCGTGACCACAGTGTCGATCTTGCCTTTGCTGAATATGAAATAATCTTCGGCGAGTTTCACCGCCGGAAGGTTCTCGCGCGAGCTGACGCTCAGGACGAGCCCCATTTTTATCGAAATATAGCTCGCCATGGCGAACAGCGAATATGTCGTCGTGAATTCGAGCGTGTCGCGGAATTTGCGCTCGTCGCGGCCCGCGGGCGTGTCTATCATGTGCTTTAAGCCGGTTTTGCCCTCGAGCAGGTCGAATATGACGAAGTAAACTCCGAGCCCCTTTCTGATGGCGCGAAGCGCTTCGGCCTCTTCGAAGGTGTGCAGATACTGCTCTTCGGGCACCACCTTCATGACGAAATCGAAAAGATTGATCTTGCGCTGATTGTACATTATATTCGTCATGCGGAATTCGCACTCTTCGAGGTGTTTTTTCAAATCTTCCGCGGTTATCGGATGAACGTTGTTAGCCGCGCTCACGTTACTCAATCAACTCTCCCCCTTCTAAAAGGCCATAAATTTTGGCGGGTTTGCCGGCTTCGTCTTTGTCGCGAAGAAACTGTTTCAGTTTGAACGGCACTATCATGTAATTGTAAACGAATTTATCCGAAAAGATCTCGCGGCTGTTGGCGTAGCCAAAGAGGCTATTGTAAAAACTCTTGAAAAGCGAGCTCTCTTTAATGGTTTTTATCGAAACGAGGCCGGACGCCTGGAATTTGAATATGAACGGGTTTTTAGGCTCCATGGCGATGAGTTTGTCGATCGCCTCCTCGTTCATGGTGTCAGGCGAGTAGTAAGGGCCGATGGTATATTTCATTATCACCTTCGGATGGATGCCGGGGGCGAAGGTGTCCAGATGGTGGGCAAGCCTGAACAGGTCCTGCTTGTAGTAACTCTGGATCTCGTCGAGGAACTTGTGGCTGCCCGGATGATGGAGCATGTCGGGGTTTCCGGAATCCTGCATCACGAGCATCGAATAAAAATGGAAGATATTGTAACGCTCATCGAAGCCGTAAAATATAAGTTTATAAAGGTTCTGGCCGTCTTTGGAGCCGATAAGCTCCGGACGGTTGAGCTTGAACTCGCTTATTATGCTTGCCTTTTCTTTGATATATGAAAAATAATTGTGCTTGGCGTAGGAGAGCTGCTCGCGTATGGGAAATTCGCCGTCGAAGATATTAGCTACGGCGCTTTTTACGATGTCTTCGAGCGGAGGAAGCGCGGCGAGCTGCGCGGCGGCGGATTCGTGGTCAATTTTAAAGTTCCACAGGTCGGTGAAGTGCGGAAACCCTGATTCGGTAGGATCGATCGACAGCGACGTGGCGTTGATGCCCTTGTGCTGCAGAATGAATTTGCGCTTCAACGCGTTGAAGAAGAACAGCAGGTCGTCGAGAAAGGCGCAGAAGTCTTTTTTCGTGTCGAAACTGTCCTCGAGCGGCGCTTTGAAGGAATAATTTTCGCTGTTGTAAAAAAGGTCTTTGAGTTTGGATATAATGAGCGTTATATCGTTGATGTAGCCGTTGATCTCTTCCGGCTGCAAAGATTTGACGTTGACCTCGCCGGTTCTCAGATTGAAAAAATTGGCGAGGTTGACGTCGGTGTTTATATTTGAATTTTTGCTTTCTTCGGTATCGGGGCCGGCGGCGTTATCGTTGATGCCGCCGTCGCCGCCGCTGCTGTTATTTGTATTCATAAGGGAAAACGCCCTGAGCGTTGACTATATAATGTATCAGAGACTGGATCTTGGGCATGCGAGAGGTGAAGTGGTAAGCGCTTAAAAGCCTGTCGTAGGCTATTTTGGCAAGGCCCATGTCGTTTGCGTGTATGGTCACGATCTTCGTGCCCGACTCGACGTAATCGCCGATTTTCTTGTCGAGCGTCACGCCTACCGCGGGGTCGATCTTATCTTCTTTAGTCGCGCGCCCTGCGCCGAGTATCATCGCGGCGTTACCTATTTCCATGGCGTTGATCTTTTCGACGTAGCCTTCGTGGGTCGCAAGGACCTCCACTTTGAATCTGGCCTTCGGCAGTCTGTCGTAATCGTCGGCCGCCAGAGGGTCGCCGCCCTGCGCCTCGATCATGTTTTTGAATTTGTTGAATGCCATGCCGGAATCGAGCGCAGAAAGCAGCATCGATTTGGCATCTTTATAATTGCCGCAGACGTTGGCGCAGATGAGCATGTGCGAAGATATCTCGATGGCGAGCTCTTCGAGGTCGGAAGGACCTCTGCCGCGAAGCGTTTCGATAGCTTCGATGACCTCTATTGAATTGCCGATGGCGCGGCCGAGAGGCTGGTCCATGTCGGTTATAAGCGCTATCGTCTGGCGTTTGGCGCCGGTGCCGATTTCGACCATCGAGCGCGCGAGCGCTATGGCTTCCTGCGGGGTCTGCATGAAGGCGCCGGAGCCGGTCTTGACGTCGAGGACTATAGCGTCGGCGCCGCCGGCGAGTTTCTTGCTCATGATGGAGCTGGCGATGAGCGGGATGGAATCGACCGTGCCGGTCGAATCGCGCAGCGCGTACATTTTTTTATCGGCCGGGACGAGATTTCCGGTCTGGCCGACCACCGCTATTTTATATTTGTTTACGTTATTTATGAACTGCTCGGACGAAAGGTTTATCTGAAAGCCGGGTATGGACTCGAGTTTATCGAGCGTCCCGCCAGTGTGGCCGAGCCCGCGGCCGCTCATTTTAGCGACCGGCACTCCGCACGCCGCGCAAAGTGGCGCGACCACGAGCGTCGTTTTGTCGCCGACGCCGCCGGAGCTGTGTTTATCTACTTTTATGCCTTCTATCTTAGACAGGTCGATCATGTCGCCTGATTTAGCCATTGTTTCGGTCAAGTAAAGCGTTTCCTGCGCGTTCATCGATTTGAAGTATACGGCCATCAAAAAGGCCGCCATCTGATAGTCTTTTATCTCGCCGCTTACATAGCCAGAAACCATGAATTCTATTTCTTCGCGGGATAATGTGCCTCCGTTCCTCTTCTTTAATATTACATCATAAGGCCGCATGTGTATTACCCCCTAAAATTAAATATGGCAAATTCTAACATATAAAAAGCTAAAAATCAATTAAAAATCATTTTATTTTTAAGGGGCCGTTCCGCAGGCGGAGACAATAAAAAAGAGAGGAAGGGCTGTCCGCGCTTTCCTCTCTTTTGACTAAAATATGTTTTTTATGATTTTTTTATGCTGCAAGTCCTGAATTCGATAAGCTGCCGGGACTGCTTATCTTACGCTGGCGGGCGCTTCGTCCGCGGCGTATCCGATCTGGTATTTGTCCGCCGCGTTCGGGTCCTGTTCGGCTATTTCAGGCCAGAAGTAGAGCACGAGTTTTTTATAGGTCGGCGTCTGTTTGAGGCCGCCGAGCGGCCCGCTGTGGCTGCCTTTTGAAATGACGGCCTTGAAAGCTTCTTCGCCGCTGTAGCCTTTTTTAAGAACGAGATATTTGGCGATGACCGCGCCCGTGCGGTCGCAGCCCCAGTTGCAGTGGACATAAGCGCCTTCATCGATAAGGCGCATAAGAGTGTCGGTCTGTTCGTCGTCGGGAACCGTTTCGGAATTCATCCGACAGGCATAGAAATTAAGGCCGAGTTCGGCGCACAGCTGTTTCACCATTTTAAGTTCGCGGTTCTGCGTCGCGGGAACGTTGAGGGCTATGATATTTTTCGCGCCTATGACCTTAATCAGCATGAGGTATTTTTTTACCCGCTCGGTGCTGTTGGAAAGCGTCAGGGGATTGAAAAGATTTCCGCCCGCGAAAAGTTTATTGTCGATAACCCTGAAGTTGTAGGGATATTTCCCGGAGCCTTTGACGTCGTCGAATTTAATGCAGGAGCTCGGTTCCGCGCTTTGAAGGGCGGCTTTCAGGTCGCCGTCGTCAGTCGTCTTCGCCTCATCGATATCGCCGCCGGAAAATCCGTCGGCGGTTACTTCGTCCTGGCGGTCACGGTAAAAATAGTTCTGATATGGACTTTTTTCGACGTGCGACACGGACGCGATACGGTTTTCAGACGCAAAGGCACCCGCGAATGAGGGAGATTGGGGTATCAAAAGTAAAATAAAGACCAGAGTAAGAATTAAGAAATAAAAATTATTTTTGTTCATAACACCATCAATACTATAAATATATTTTTCGGATAAATCAAAACAAATTGATCGGCTTGATTATTCCGTCAACCATCGATTTAATTCCGGATATGTTAATAATATTATCGTTCGCAATTTCGATATCTTCACTAATTTTTTTGCATTTATCAGAAATTTTTACGAATATTTCGACTATGTCAGGGTCAAATTGGCTGCCGGCGCAGTTTTTGATTTCTTCGAGCGCTGTTTCATGCGATAATCCCTTACGGTAGGGCCTGGTGGATGTCATTGCGTCGTACGTGTCGGCGAGCGCGATTATGCGCGAGCCCAGGGGGATCATGCCGCCCTTGAGATTGCCGGGATAACCTTTGCCGTCGAAGCGTTCGTGGTGGTGCTTGATCTGAAGGCAGACGCTCTGAAGAAACTCGACCGATTCGAGTATGTGCGCGCCGGTGATAGGGTGTGACTTGATGCAGTCGAACTCTTCGTCGGTCAGGCGCGACGGCTTTTGCAGTATGGATTCGGAGATGCCGATCTTTCCGATGTCGTGAAGAAGCGCCGCGTGCTTCAGAGTGTTGATCTCGTTTTCAGTGATGCCTATTTCGCGGGCTATGGCGAGCGCGAGCCCGGTGACGCGGCGCGAGTGGCCGTGGGTATAGGAGTCTTTCGCGTCGAGGGCGGCCGCGAGGCTCTGGACGGTTTCGAGATATACGCGCAGCAGGTCGTTGTAAAGGTTCGAATTTTCGATCGCCACCGCGGCGTGGCATGAGAGTGTCGTCAAAAGGTTGAGGTTGTCGGCAGTGAACGAACCGCCGTTTTCGAGCAGACGCTCGCAGCATATTACGCCTTCGACGCGGTTTTTGACGACTATCGGAGCGCAGGCGAGCGATTTAGGTTTTTCGTCGTGCAGTATATTGTGCTTTTTATAAGCGGGCTCGAGAAACGTATTTGGGATCAGGCGGGGTTTGCCGTTTTTGACAACTCCGCCGGCCACGCCTTCGCCCGGCGCGAAAGTTAGCTCGTGTATGTATTCTTCGGGCAGGCCGATATGGGCTATGATCTTTAGTTTTTCGCGCTTTTCATCCCAGAGCATGATCGAGGCCATATCGGCGTTGAAAATGCTTTTCATGCTGTCGATGATGCGCGCTATGATATTTTTGAGCTCGAGCGAGGAATTGAGGGCCAGGCCGAGGTTATTAAGCATGGTGATTTCGACCAGCCGTTGTTCTTTCTGCGCGTACAGCCTGGCGTTTTCGATAGCGGTGGCGATCTGGGTGGCAAGCGTTTCCAGAAGTTGAAGATCTGAATCGTTGAACACGTCGGATGTGGTCTTGTTGTTGACGTTTATGACGCCGATGACTTTATCTTTTATGATCAGGGGCACTGAGAGCACGGATTTCGTTTTGTAGTCAGCGCCGGTTTTTGAGTATTTAGAAAAAACGGGGTCCCTGGAAATGTCCGTAATCAGGAGGGGTTTCCCGTTTTTTGCTACATATCCCGCTATGCCGTCGCCGGGCTTTATCTGGGCGTTTTTAATTATGTTTTCGTCGAGCCCGTGTGCCACTACGATCTTCAGCGTCTTCGGATCGCCTTCGAGCAGCATGAGAGAGCATATTTCAACGCCCATGACGTCAGATATCAGCGTGATGGTGTTCTTCAGAAGCGTTTTAAGGTCGAGCGTCGAATTGACGATGCTCGACACTTTGTTAAGCGCGGAGAGCCGGTTAACCCTTTCTTCCGCTTTGCTCCTGAGCTTGTAGTTGTCGGCGAGAAGCGATGACGCCTCTTCGATTTCATACTTCTGTATCGAGTTCTGTATGAGCATATTGACCGAGGTCATAAGAAAATTGGCTTTAGCCGTATAATTTTGAAGTGATATAAGTTCGATGTCGCGCAGATAGTCGCGGATTTCTTCGAAATTAAGCCGAAGGTCGCGGTTGTATTTAAGTTTATCGAGGAAGGCCTGCTTGTCTTCGCGCGTAATGAACACGGCTTCGCCTGTGATATAACCAATGAGGGTGTTTTTTTCTATATTGATGGGTATAACGAAAAAAGAAAGGCCGCGTCCGCATTTAATGACGCAGAATCCTTCGACGCCGAATGAAAAAGTGCTGTCTCCGACGGTGTCGCAGCAGCCTTCGGTCACGTTGGCCTGCTCTAAAAAAAGACCGCAGATCTTTTTGACGGGCTGTCGGGAGAATATGATGCTGAAAGACTCGTCGCGGAGGGCGACGCTGATATTCGTCGCGAGCTGAAAATTGAGCATAAGGTTTTTCAGGTCGGCGAGCCTTATAATTTTTTCATGCTTCCATTTTTTGTCTGCCATTTTTTCTCCACACGGTGTTGACGTCTTTTTAGTTAAAACAAATGAAGCGCTTGAGGCAATATGGCAAAATAGAGAAAACCAACAGCCAGTTTCCTCTATTTCAATTAATAACCTTATTGGTCAACTTGATAATTTTATAATAATTATACCAGAAAAAAATAGGGTTTGCAAGATATATTATAATTATTTTAAAAATTATTGTATTGACAACCTGCCTTTAAATTTAGTAAAATTAAAAGATCATATAATCCCGTGTATCTTTAATATTGGGGGCGCAGCCCGTGACAAAAATAAAATTATACCTGCTTTTGCCATTTATTTTAATCGTTCTTATTCTCTTTCGCGGCACAGTTTTCGCGGCAGATACGGCTGAAGTTTCAGACGGCCCGGGCGAAAAAAAATCCGGCGAAAGGACGGCCCGTGTAACATGGTTCGGCCATTCGATGTTTTTGATCGAATTCGAAAGCGTGAAGATACTTTTCGACCCTTATTCCGATATCGGCTATCCTTTGCCGCTGCGGCCGGTTAGCTGTGATATATGCGTATTGTCGCATAAGCACGCGGACCACTCAAATTTGAACATAGTCGGCGGCGCTTACACGCTTAAAGACTCCGAAGGCGTTTCAAACGTTTGCGGCGTGAACCTGAAGCTGATAAAAAGTTTCCATGACCGTAAAATGGGCGCCGACCGCGGCATCAATCATATAAGCGTTTTCGAATACGACGGCGTGCGTTTCGCACACCTGGGCGACCTTGGCGCATATGACGCCGCCCTTCTGAAAAGCCTGGGACGTATCGACGTATTGATGATACCCGTCGGAGGCTACTACACTATCGACGCTTACGACGCGTGGGAGATCGTCCGCAGCCTTAACCCGAAAATAATAATACCGATGCACTATAAAACGGAAAAGCTCGATCCCAGGATACCGATAGACACCGTCGATAAATTTATTTCGGGCCGCTCGAACCTCACTTATTTCGAAGGCGGAAGCTGCGAGATCAAGCTGAACGATCTTCCAAAGGAAGAATCCATTTACCTGTTCAAACTATAGTAAAGGTGGATAACATGATAAATCGGTGCTTTAATGAACCCCGCCGCCGCGTCGGCGCGATGATAGAAATAATAGTCATTCTGATACTTTCTGTTTCGCTGGCCGTGGGCGCAATCTACCTTAAATATTCGCTCCAGTCGGTCGACGGCATAATCGTTCAGGCCCACCGTATCAAGGCGCGCAACCTCGCCTACGCGGCCTATCAGAAGGCGCTTATAACGCTGAAGCACCAGTACGCGGCCGGAAAGACCGACTGGCGATATCCCGAGCAGAAGGTGACGCCCGCTAATCAGATGGAAAGGGCCCTTGGCGACGGAAATTATAAACTTCTGAAAGTGGAGATCGTAAGGGACCTCAAAACCCCTTATGAAACTATAAACCGAACATTCCACAACGCCCAGTATGTAATAGGCGACGCGGAATACGGCAAGTACGACGTTTACAGGATAACCTCGATGGGCGAGGTGCCGTCGTCAAAAACGCGCGTCAAATTGACATCATTGGTCAAAGTGATAAAAGAGAAGGTCAGATACTGACGGCCGGAACGCAAATTGTACGGAGGAAGGCATGGGTCTAATAAAATCAGGTTTTAAGCCCTCGTTCGGGCGGATGCTATATAAAAGCGCTTTGCTTTTAACTGCTTTAGCGGTTTCGGCCGCCGCGGCCGCCGGCCCGCTTTGCGCGGACGACTCGAAGACTGAATACAGCCAGGGGTTTCCCGTTTCGGTGACCGGCGACATATACGGCCAGATAAAGGTGGCCGACCTCGACCGCGACGGCAAAAACGAGATGATATTCGGCTCTTCCGATGGCATGGTCCACATAGTGGGCGCCGACGGCAAGGAAAAAAGATTCGGACTGTGGCCGAAGCAGACGGGCGGGCCGATATTGTCTTCGGTCGCCGTCAGCGACAAGGGAAAAGCCAAGGTCATAGCCGGAAGCCTCGATGGCAAGGTGTATTGCTTCGACCTTTACGGCAAGACCGAGTGGACCTACGACACCAAGGGCAACACAGCTTTTTCGAGCCCCCAGCTCTACGAAAGCGCCGACGGAAAACTTAAAACTTATATAGGCTCCAACTCCGGCCGCGTCGTCAGGCTCGACGAAGAAGGGAATGTCGAGTGGCAGGCCAACGCTGGCGCGCCCATAAGCGCCCCGGTGAGGGTGCTCGATATCGATAACAAAGGAAAGGCCGACGTCGTAGTGCGCGACACGAGTGGCAAGGTCAGCGTCTATCGCGACGGCCAGCTCAAAGCCGGATGGCCGCAGAGTTTCGGCGGAAATACCGGCTACTGGCCCTTCGAGGTCAACGTCGTCGATATAAACAAGGACGGCCGTTCCGAGATCATCAGCCAGACGACCGCTCCATATTCCGTTAAAACATTCGACTCGGACGGCAATCTGAAGAACAGCCAGCCGATACCCGCCGAATCGCACTCTCAGGTGCGCATGGTGGATATCGATAAAGACGGCGAGCTGGACATGGTTTTGACTTATACGCACGCCGATAATAAGGGCGCGTTCATAGACGTGCGCAACCAGAAAGGGCAGTCGCTGCCCGGCTGGCCGAAAAAAGCCGGCCGCTACATAAAATGCGTTCCGCAGATCGCCGATATCGACGGCGACGGCGATCCCGATTTTATTTTCACTTCGTTCAACGACGAAGCCCGCGAAAAAGCCGGATACGTGAACGTGCTCAATTCGAAAGGCGAGCAGCTGCCAGGGTTCCCCAAATATATCGGAAAAACTTATTCGACGCCTACCGTGGCAGATCTCGACGGCGACGGCCGCGTCGATATAATCGTCGCCGGCGGAGTAGGGCTGACCGCGCCACAGCTCCACGTTTTCAAGGCGCCTGCCGCTGCGCCCGTAAAGGTGCTGGTGCTCGGCACTCAATATGAAAACTATTGACCGTTCATTTACATTCGGTGAAATTGTCGCGGGCCGGGCGATCTTTTCTACGCTATATCGATATTTTTAACAAATTATATTGACATTTATTTTAATTTTTACTATAATACTGTAGTTTTAGTCAGAATTGATTTTTTAAGATTTTTAATATATTGTAAAAGACATAAATTTGCCGGCCGTCAATAATCTTTTCTCCGCTCGCTGGTCCTCGGCGCCTACGGCGCCTGCGGAGGCTTCGCTCCGAAAAATTATTGACGGCCTTGCTGATGTAAACTAACAAATTTCGCTTACTATAGTTTTAAAAAATCATAAAATTTTAACGGACGAACTTAAACAACGATTTTTTTAAATTTATAAAAGCACATTTTTCGAGGTGTATCGATGAATATTTCAGCAAACAGGGTATTAGTCGCCGGCAGCCGCAGCGTCGCCGACGAATTGGTCAGCCAGTTACAGAAAAAAAATTATCCGATCGAAGTAATATTCGAGCAGGATTATAACGCGGTCGGCGCGATATTGAACGAAAGCGGCTTCGGCGTGGTTGTGCTCGACCTGGACGAAGAGGGGGCCCGTACCGTCGTGAAAGAACTCGCGGAAAAATGCCCTGACAGCTCTTTCGTGCTCTTATCGGGCGTCTCAAACGAGGAAAACGCGTCGGAACTTCTGGAAGGCGCCCAGTTCAATTACGTCGCCAAAACCGGAAATTACCCCGTGGTATTGTTTAAAAATACCGTTCTCGCTCTTGAACATCAGAAAAATATTCATTCGCAGGCCGCTTTTTCCGGCCAGATAGATAAGATCAACACCGAGATCAAAAAAGTCGAAAATATAAAGACCGAACTGATCGAAAACCTCTGCCATGAGCTCAGAACCCCGCTTTCTTCTATCAGGGGCTATACCGAACTCGTTTTGAAGAACAAGATGGGCGAGATCAACCAGAAGCAGACTAACGCGCTTTCCGTAGTCCTTAAGAACGCCGATAAAATGCTCGTGCTCATCGACGAACTGTCCGATTTTTCAAAGATCCAGCATTATAAAAATTCTTCGAACATCCGCAAGATCGACGTTATCGGAGTGGTTTCAGAGGCCGTGGCGGCCCTTGCCACCAAGTCGATCGAAAAGAACATAGCCATCGATTTCAGCCTGGCTTCGAGACCGTTTTTCGTAAGCGCCGATTTTTCACAGATATCTTACGTGTTCACTACCATGGTCAACGAAATAATCAAGACCCAGGAAAAAAATTCCAGATTCGGCATAACTTATTCGCATACCGATAACGATATAACTATAAATTTCACTCCCGTCAGCGTACTGCGCGATAACGCGAACCTCGACTCGAAGCTCGCGAGCTTTTTCCAGACGACCAACGCAGCCGAAAGCGGTCTCAACGTTGAATTTACGCTGATAGCCGAAATAATCATGCTCCACGGCGGCGTCGTTAAAATAAACAAGGACGAGGCCGGCGATACGCAGACGATCACCGTGAACCTGCCGCTTTATATAGAAAAAGACATTTCATACTTGAATGAGGGCGACCGTGTAAAAAAAGGCGGCAGACGCAAACTCATCATAGTCGACGACGATGCCGACTGCATAGGGCTTCTGTCGACCATTCTCGATTCCGATTATAACGTCGTGGTGACCAATTCGGCATATTCCATGTTCAAGGCGCTCGAGATCCATAAAGACTGCTCGCTCATACTGCTCGACATCAACATGGTCGATCTCGACGGCATATCGATATGCAAAATGCTCAAAAACAACCCCGAATATTCGGCCATACCCGTTTTAATGATATCGGCCTCCATGCAGGAGCAGAAGAAGCGCCAGTCGCTCGAGGCGGGCGCGCTCGGCTTTCTCGAAAAACCTTTCGAGGCCGATAAAATATCGTCATTCATAAAAAATATAGTCGTTTAGGCGGTGCATATTAAATGAGCGAAGGTTATCACAACGAACAAAGAGAGGTAAGACAGGCGACCAACGACGTTTTTAAAGACATATCGAAACTTTTTGCGAAACCCGCGGGGGCTCACGTTTCTCTCGGCTCTCCTATCCGCAGGGTGCTTTTCTGGATCCCGGTTTTAGCGGCCACAGGCTACACGATCATGAAAGAACTCTGGCTGAATCCGCTTTTCGTGGTTGAGGCGCTCATCGGCATTATACTATACGGCGTACTGATCAACACGATCAGGATCGCCGCTCAGTGGGAGCGCGGCATCGTTCTGCGTCTCGGCAGGTTTGAGTCGATCAAAGGGCCCGGCCTGATCTTCGTGGCGCCGGTGGTAGACTATATCCAGTTCGTCGATACGCGCATACAGGCGCTCAATATTCCCAGCCAGAAAGTCATAACGCGCGACAACGTTCCGGCCGAGATCGACGGAGTATTGTTTTTTCTCGTTATGGACGTGGAAAAGGCCATAGTCAAGATTCAAGACTTTAAATTCGCCATATCGCAGTACGCTCAGGCCGTGCTTCGCGACGTGATCGGCGGGCTTTCACTCGACGATCTGCTGATCGAGCGCGAAAGCATCCAGCAGCAGATAGCTAAAATCGTCGAAGTGAGGATCCAGGAATGGGGAATTCACGTCGATTCGATAAGGCTGCTCGATATAGCCCTGCCCGAAGATCTTAAGAAAATGATGTCGCGTCAGGCCTCGGCCGAGCGCGAAAAACGCGCCACTATAACCAAAGCTGAAGGCGACAAACAGGCTGCCTCGAGCCTGGTCGACGCTTCGACGATGATGGAAAAAAGCCCCGGCGCGATGCACCTGAGGACGCTTCAGACGCTCGACGGCCTCGGCTCGAGTCCTTCGAATACCGTCGTACTTTTCCCGCTCGATTTGAGCGACGCTCTCAAAAAGATCGGCGCCGCCCTGGGAGAGGCTAAAAAATAAAAGACGCAAACCCCGATAAATGCTGTAACTGTAACTCAAAAATAAAAAAGCCGCCGCGGATGAAAATTGCCGGGCGGCCTTTTTTTTATTATCGCTGATTAAAGTTTTTGTTTATAAGGGATCTGTCACAGCATCGTGTAGAGGCGCTCGCAGAATTTCGCGAGCGTGGTCATGTCGTCGTATTTTTTTTCGAGTTCCTCTTCGGCCGGAAGTTTCAGTCCGAGATTGACCTTTTCGAAGAGCAGCCCGACGAATTTCGACCTTGCGATATTGCGCAGGTCGTAGTATAGCTGAAGGTTTCGGAGAGTGTTTTTGACGGTCTGTTTTACCGAGAGCGGATAATTTCCGATATTGACTATGACCGACTCGTTCCTGTTGAGTATCATCGCGCTGCCCAGGTCTATTATTTTCAGGAAAACGCTCTGCCGCTCGCGCAGGTTTAATTTCGATTCGACGGAAGGCTCCGACAGCAGGCTCAGATAAATTAAAAAAGCGGAGTGCAGGGAATCGGAGAACATATTGACGAACGAAGCCGCCACGGGCGAGTTCGTAAGCGGATCGGTTTTGCGCAGCAGGCCTATATTTGTTTTGATCTTCTGAACGCGCGGCTGGTTGGCGGCCGAAAAACCGTCGATCTTATAAGCGCCGTCTTTAAGCCGTTTTAAAAGTGCGGAAGCGGGGAACTTGATGTAGTTGAGATTCTGCATCAGAAGTATGGATTTTTTTTCATAAAGCCCCGCCAGGGCTATTTTAGAATATAAGTCATGCTGGGGGGACGATTTGAGGTTCTGTATTTCGATATCTATTTTTTGAACGCGTTCCTTGACGGCTTCGGTGAAGACCGACAGCAGACCAAGGTTATAGAGCGATTCGTAATCGTCGCCGAGCGATTCGGCAAAAGCCTTGAAATCGGTCGAAGGAGAGTTCAGCGCGGTTTTAAGGCTGGCGACGACCCCGGGCGTGACGGTGGCTTCGAACTCCGGTTCTGAAGACGCGCAGACGATGGGGACGCCGGAAAATATGGTGGAAAACGAATAATCTTTATTTTTCTGGCCGTCCGGCCATTTAACCGTTATCGTGACGCGCGCGATATGCTCGGAGAGGCCTTCGTGCCCTTCGATCTCTTTAGCTGAGATACTGTATTCGAAATTTTCGACCTTTTTAAGGTCGAAGACCGAAGAGTAGTTTTTTATGTCGTCGTTGAGCTTCCCGTCGAGGTTGAAATCTTCTATGGACATGAAAAAAGGCGAATCGGTGCTCAGGATCTTATAACTTTTGTTATAGGTCGAAATTTCGCTTAAAAAATAGGGGTTTTCGCGGATGGTATTGTCTATGTCCTCGGCGATCTTGTTCGCGATGCTCATCGCAACGTAGTAATTCAGGACCTTTTCGCGTTCGGCATTGTTGGAACTGACGATGGTCATGATAAAGGTTATGGCGAACATGAGTATCGTTATCGCCACGATCATTTCGATGAACGAAAACGCTTTTTCGCCGGGGGATATTTTTAAAGGAGTTTTGCGGAATATCATATTCATAATCGATTATTGATCACTTCTTGGAATAATTATTATTGATCGCTTCGTTGTATTTTTTAGCGATAGACGCGGAGATGCTGTTCGGCTTTGAAACTGCGAGATAATCTTTGGTGGCGGCGTTTGCTTTGTCCCTGTCCTCGTCGTTGGCGGCGCCGAGAAAACGCTTAATGCCGAAAGACAGATTCGCCAGGCCGGCCTTCGCCCATGCCGCGACTCTCTTGCTGTAAGGCGCGGGTTTATTCGGCGTATTGTTTCCGCCGCCCTGGGCGTCCTGGCCTCCCTGGCCGAGGTTCGCGCCGTTCTGGGCCGGCTGGTTCGCTCCGACGGAGGCCGCCGGCGGGGCGTCGTCAGGCGGCGGAGCGTCTATTATATTTGAATTGCCTGCGATAGTGGTCGCGTTAGCCAGAAGCATTGAATTGTCGGTTTTTTTCAGGGCGTTGAGTGTAAGCAGATCTGAGTTCTGCTGATTGGGCGGCGCCACGTTGACCATGCGCTGCTGCCCGTCGGTGGTTTTGGGGATCTGGTTCAATATAGTCGGGTCGTTAGGACCGTTGAGTTTCTGAAGGATCTGATTTATGTTGTTTGTGTTTTCGAGCGATTTGACTATGGACGATTTATTTTTCAAGTTCTCGCGCATATTTTTGAGAATGTCGAGTATTTTTTGCGGAGTTTTTGGCGAGGTTTTATTCGAGGGGAACTCGTCGATATTGTAATACGCCGAATAGGACGGCGTTATTTTATTATAACTATTCACCAGGCTCTGCTGGTATTTGACCCGGTAAAAAACGGCGCGGTTCGCCGCCTCGCTTTTGGCGAGCACCCAGATGTCGAGCGATTCGGATTCGTCTTCGGAATCGTAGCAGAGAAGCTCGCATTTGACTCCTTCGAACTCGAAGAGTTCGCTGTAGGCGGAGTCTTTGCAGGGGCGGTTGTCGTAGGTGAGACATTTCAGCCGCCAGCTGAACTTCTGATATAAGGCGCGCGCGGCCAGGTCGGCCTTGATAAGCGCCTCGCTTTTAACGATCTGTCCCATTTCGCCGCGGTTCAATATGGTGACGTTGGAAAGCGAAAGCCCCACGAAAGCGATCAGGACTATCACAAGATAGGTCGCCATGGCTTTTTTACCCTTAAACTCAGCAATACGCATATATATCACCCTGCTTTTTAAAATCGTTTTCCGGTGTTTTAATGTATGAACTCGCCCGCGTAATAATTTTTAAGCGTTACCTGCGTTATCAGGTCGGTTTCTTCCTTATTCGAAAAAAGGCGGAGGTTCACCGATACGGAACCTTCGGATACGGTAGTGAAAATAAGCCTTTTGATGTTTCCGACAATTTCTTTCTCCTGGCTCACCGCTCCGGTGGTCGGGTTTTTCGTCACGGAGAAAAGTTTATAGCCTTTCACTTCGGTTTTATTGTCTTCGAGCTTGTATGTATGCTCTTTCTGATAATAAACGCTGATCTTTCCTTCTTTATCGACGAGAACCAGGAACGGCGCGGAAGAGCCGATCTCGGGCTTGACGACCTCGCCGGCGCAGGAAATTTCGTCGATAAGTTTCATCTGGGCGCGCCTGGTGTTTTTTTGAAGCTCCACTTTATCTTTTAAAGAGGACTTGCCGGCGGCCGTGCTCAGCTGCATGACGCCGTAAAAACCAGCTACCACCAGCGAAAATATCATCATCGATAGAATCAGTTCGATTGTGGAAAATCCATATTTACGCAATTTTATGTTCCTCGATTTAATTTTACAAAATATATCGATATATGTCAACTAAGAACGCCGAATTAATCATTGCTGCGGGAAAATAATCGCGCGAACACAGACGGATTTCATCTTGAATGCGTCTCGCGGGGAAGGCGCTTCGGGGAAGGATCGGGCCGGAATTTGTCGCCGTACATGAAAAATCCGAGAGCGAAAAAAATGACGGCGAATATGAACGAATCGGCGTTCATTTTATTCAAAACCCCCGTTATGAAAAGCGAAAGTTTGAAGGACAGGCGCGAGAGCATCAGGACGAACCTGACGGCGTAATAAAGCTTTCGTTTAATGACGAATATGAGGATGTCTAACAGCGCGTTGAATAAATTCATAATAAAACATTATAACAGAAAAGGACAATTAATTCAATAGATAATAGTTGACAATAGATAAGACTTCATTGACTTTAAATTTATTTTTTGTTAAAATCATTTTTTTGAGTAAATTTAAATTTTTATTAAAGGAGCTTTAAATGTTTTATAACAGCGGCCGTAAAAACGGCTTATTTTTATATTTATTCACGTTTCTGGTTTTTATGTCAGCGGCATCCGGCTGCGGCGGAAGCGGCGGCGGGGCGGTTGAGGCAATACTAACCGGCGGCGATACGGGAGCGGTTGAAACGAACCGCGGTCTGACGCAGCCTTCGGGCGCGATCGATATTTGCCAATATTTTCCGATAAGGCCCGGCGATAAATTCGCGTATTCAAACGGCGATTACATATATGAGTCCGGATATATGGGCGAAATCGACGCTTGCGGCGTCAGGGCCGTTAAACTGGGCAACGCCGCAATATTCGATTTGTATTATATTGACGATACGGGCCTTTATCTATGCGGAAACCAGAACGCCGTCTACGATAAAAAAATCATGCTGTCATCAAAATCGCCGGCGATGAACGAGCAGTTCGTCACAAATGAAATATCTTCGGGCGAAGTTAAGATCAAAGCCGTTTGCAAATTTTGGGGTTGTGAAAATATTTCCACGCCGCCCGCCGATTTTAATAACGCGCTTAAATTCGAGATAACATATCAGGTCCAGACCGTCGAGACGGAAATTTCCAGAACGGTAATTTATCTGGTGAAAAACGCCGGCCCCGTCCACAGGCAGTACTTCGTTTCCGGTCATGTTTCGCCTCTAGCCGAAACGACCATCGTTTCAGGCGAGGCCGGCGGACTTACTTACTCCGCCCGCAAAAAAAAGTGGACCGCCATTTGTTATATATGCGGACGCACGGATGATTTTATGAGTCTGGCGGCTGATTATGAATTTCTGAGTTTGAAATACAGCGGAATCGAGCGGGACATGAATATCGTGATCCAGTTCGTCGCCGATCCCAAGTACAGCCAGCCGGGAAGGTTATATTTAAATAATTCGAAATTCGAGGTCGCGCGGTTATTCGAAAACCAGACTATAAACACCGGCGACGAGAATAATTTGAACGATTTTTGCGAATGGGCCGTCAAAATGTTTCCGGCCGAACATTATTTATTGTCGATCAGCGGTCACGGCTCGGGCGTGATTTCAATGGACGATCAGTCGAAAAAAGAATATGGGGCCCCGAATTATTCGCTAGGATATGACGATCATTCAATGGATTCGCTTAACGTCCTCGAGTTCAAAAGAGTGTGTTCCGGGTTAAAGAAAGAAATCGGCGGCAAAAAAATTGACATTGTCTTATTTGACGCGTGCCTCATGAATATGGTCGAAATCGCTTACCAGTTAAAGGATGAAGCCGATTACGCCGTTTCATCGATGAGGACGATCACCGGATATGGAATGGATTGGGCCCTTTTTTCCGATAAATTCAAAAAGCTTTCCGATAAATCGCCTTTAAACGTCGGTAAAGCTATGGTTGATGCCTATATAGATTCGGAAACTCTCGGCGGAGGCAATACCAGCGTCTGCGTCACCGACCTTTCAAAAACCGATGAATTCACCGGCATGATCGATGAACTCGCAGCGATCGTCATTGAAAATCTGGACGGCAAAAATAAAAACTTTTTTGATCTGCTGAAATTATCCATAGACGGCAGTTCTACGGCTATGGATGAGAATAATTTTTATAGGCGCTATGTGGATTTTTTTGATTTTATGGTCTGCCTTAAAGAATGTTTCGGGCCGAACCATCAAATCGGAAAATTAGCGGACAGAATTTTTTCCTTCCGAGATAAAATAATCGTTTATAACCGCAGCAACGGCTATTATCAGTACAACAGGCCGGTCAAGGGCATTGCCATTTTTATACCCGACAAATCCAACTGGGACAAATGGAAAAATCAATATAAATCAATTGATTTCAGTATAAACACAAAATGGCCCGAATTAATAGAAAAGTATCTTAATTACAACGCCGATTAAATTTTTCCGGTTATCTTTCATATTAACGATTTTATCTATTATTGAGGTGGATTTAAAATGAAAACTACATATAAAAATTATATATTTCTCTTTTTTCTATTAGTAAGCGTTTCCCTGTCCGGCTGCCTTTCAGAAGGCGGAGACGGCGGCGACGCCGCGCCTTCGGCCGCGCAAAAATCGATCGTTATAACCGGAAATATAATTGCCCCGGGATCCGCTTCGGCGGATCCGCCCTCGAAGCAAACAACCGCCGGCGGAGGCGATGATTACATCGTCACAATCACCGGCATCGATGACGAATCCGCGACGATAGGCTCGGCGGTTTTAGTTAACGCTTCTTTTACGGCCTCCGTCCCTCTTTCGGAAACCGTCAGATACGCCTTGATTAATGTGAAGGAAAGGTTCGCCGGCAGAACGCTTTATAAAAACCTGCTCGGAAGGGTCCCAGAAGCGTCTGAAATCAGCGGAAATATTATTACCGTCAAAAATGTCACGGTCAATGATTATTCTACGGCCAGAACGCTTCTGGCGCTCGAAAATAAAAATGCCGTTCCCGCGGTTCCGATCGCGCTTGATAACATTGAACTCGATCAGAACGACGCGTCTAAAAGCAAAACGGAATTTGAAAAAACGCTGGAAAGTAAATTAGGCCCGGCTAATATATCCGAATTAAAAAAGGCCGTTGAAATATTATCCCGCGCCATAAGTGATACCGGGCTGAAAGCTTCGCTGAATTTTTCCGGGAACGATAATTGCCGGACGGTCGTTAAAAATTTTATCGATATACTGAAAATAAGCGCCGGCGGAGATTCTAAACTCGGCCCGATCGCCTCACAAAAAATCAGGCAGATAATTTCCGATGCGAAGGTAGATGTTAGTCAAGGTATTATGGTCAACGGCGATATTATAAATAAAGATTCGGTTTCAGCTTCGATAAATCACCCGCCGGTAATCAGCAATGTCTCAGTAATACCGGGCTTTGAGAATATCGTCGTGAATTATGATCTTTTTGACGCCGACAGCGATAAGTGCAGCGTCGAAGTTTTTCTCGTGCTCGACAGCCTTGAAACGGCCATCGGCGCGCAATATTTAAGCGGAGATATATCTGAGGTAACTTCCGGCGCCAATAAAACGATAACGTGGAAAATATCATCGGCGGACAATTTAAGCAAATTCAATAATTATAAAATAAAATTATGCCCGTCCGACGCGAAAACCATCGGCGTGTCCGAATATTCCCGGCTTTTTTCGGCGCCGGCGGAAACCGGGCATAAGCTGGTTGTCTCCAATATCACGCTCCAGTCGTCTGAAATTTCAGGCGATACCGTAATCAATTATAATCTGTACGCCGAAAATAATCACCTCTGCGATATAAAGGTTTACTTTTCGATCGATTACGCCGGCACGACCGAAATTACCGCCGGCCTTACCGGCGATATCAAAAACGTATCGCCCGGAACCCGGAAAAGTATCGGCTGGCAAAGCAGGAACGATCTTTCGGGATACATTAAAAACGTAAGGATAATAATATCGCCGAACGATTCTGAAAATAACGGGATTGAATCGATATCCCCTTTATTTAACGTCAATAATCCGGTCGCGTTCACTAAAACTTTTGAATATAGCGCTTCCCCGGATATTCTTCCGGATAAAAGATATTACCATGCCGCAGTTGTGGATTCCGGCAATAAAATGTGGATCGCCGGCGGTATGAATGAAAGCGGTAAAACTTTAGACGATTTTTGGACCTTTGACGCTGAGGTCAATAAATGGACCCGCATCACCCCGTCTGACGACGATACGGCTGAAAATTACGCGGCGAGAGAATCGCATTCGATGTCGATAGATTCGGAAAACAGAATATGGATCGTCGGAGGAAGGATTGACGGAGCGCCGACTGACGATATCTGGCAGATCGATACGGCATCATCGAGCCGCAAAAAAATAACTGCAACGGGTGAAGCGTTTAGCGCGCGTTACGGTCATTCAGCTTCGATCGACGCCGGCGGCATGCTCTGGAGCGTCGGGGGAAAAACCGGCGGTACCGTTTCCTGCGAGATCTGGCGCCTCGACACTAAAATTTTAGAATGGAAAAAAATAACAGCCGGCGGCGGCGCGTTTACTCCCAGATACCGCCACGCGAGCGTCATTGATTCCACCGGTAAAATATGGTGCTTTGGAGGCCTCGATTCTTCCGACAAATCGCTCGATGAAATATGGCGCTTTGATACCGCCGGCCTGTCCTGGCAAAAAGTCGCGGCAACGGGCGAAAAATTTGAAACCGGCGCTTATCAGACCTGCGTTATGGGGCCGGGCGGTAAAATCTATATTATCGGAGGCAAAAGCGATGTAAATGACGGAAGGGGAAACAATAAAATTTTTTGTTTCGATACTTCAAGTTATTCTTTAACCCGGATCAATCCGCAAAGCGATATTTTTGAATCAAGATACGCACTGATAAGCGTTATCGACTCGAAAAATAAAATTTATGTAATGGGCGGAAGGAGCATAAATGTTTTTAACGACACATGGTATTCCGAAGATTTTTGCCGGAGCTGGAAAAATCCGGGTATCGATCACATAAGGCCCTGCCCGAGATATAACCATTCGAGCGTTATCTCCGATTCCGGCCGCATCTTCATAATCGGCGGCATCGGCAATTTCGGCAATTATTTGAACGACGTCTGGTATTCGGACGATTCGGGCGCTGCCTGGGTCGAAGCCAATAAAGACACGCCTTACGATAAAAAGTTCACCGCACGTTACGGCCATTCGAGTTTTATATATCAGGGAAAAATATATGTCACGGGCGGAGGCGACAACACGGGAGTGCTTAACGACGTGCTTTGCTCGAGCGATAACGGCGCCACCTGGGCCGATATCACCAAAGATACCCCTGAGAAGAAAAAATTCAGCGCAAGGGCGCGCCATTCGAGCGTCGTGAATTCCAGCGGCAAAATGTGGGTCATAGGCGGCGCCAGGTATATATTCGATAATTCAAACGCCTACGAGTATAACGATACCTGGGTTTCAGAAGATTTCGGGGCCACATGGGTGATTGTAAATCCTAACCTTCAAACGATTTTAAAAAGCCCCGCCGCTTCAGGGCAGGCTGAAATAGTTTATCCGTCGTTCCCGCCGACTTCCGATCATACAAGCGTTATCGATAAAAACGGAAGGATATATGTTATCGGAGGCTCGAGTCCTCAAACATGGTACAGCGATGACGGCGGGGTAAAATGGCGGAAATTTAACGTATCGACCCCTGAATTTTCAATGCGTTACGGCCATTCGAGCGTCGTCGATTCAAAGGGAAGAACATTTGTTATCGGAGGCTCGGACCAGATAAGAACGCCCGTGAACGACGTCTGGTATACCGCCGATTTTTCGAACTGGATCATGGCGGCCAAAATGCCCGGGATTTCAGCGCGAACAGGCCATTCAAGCGTAATCGATAAAAACGGAAGAATATACATTATCGGCGGAAAGAATTCTAAATCAGAAGCGGTAAATGACATGTGCTATTATTTCGAGCCGTAATATTATACGTCTCGCGTTATCGGGCGTATGTCAGAGCGGGGAAAAGGAATGTGAGTGTGATCCTGAGCAAATAACCCACCAGGAAGGCGTAAGGCGTGACGAAAGCGAGTATCAGCAGGGCGGTTTTCGCGCCGCGCTCTTTTATGATCATAAAAAAACTCGCCACGCAGGGGACGAACAGCGTTATCACCACGAGGGATATC
>MGFH01000250.1 GCA_001791795.1 Candidatus Wallbacteria bacterium GWC2_49_35 | reverse complement strand
TATATCCCCCGCAAAAATTTTAATGCTTCATTTTTACTTATCGGATATATTTAATAAATTTCCACTTTTATTTTACGATGTTAAGCGCCTGTTCAGGATCTCGGAACGCCTCCCGGGAATTCTTCGAGAACTATCCGCCGCGCTTCCTCGACGCTGATATTATTTTTAGCGGCGAATTTTTTGAGTTTATCGTATTCCGGTTTAACGCGGAGCGCATCGCCCTTAAGGTATGATATCTTAACGGGAACGGTTTCGCCGGCGGGCGATCTATAAATCGCCGCGGACCTTTTCAGCACGAGGCGCGGGACGCGCTGGACACGCAAGCCGATAGTGGTCGTGAGTTTAAATACGATCTCCGCTATTTTCGAAGTGAGTTCGACCGCGGACATTACGGTGAGTTCGAAGGCGGGCCGGCCTTTTTTCATAAGAATGTGCGCGAGCGAAACGTCGAGCGCGCCCGCCGCCATAAGTTCGTCTATAAGCGAGTCGAAATATTCCGGCGCCATGTCGTCGATATTAGCCGTCAGCAGGTCGATCTCGTCGCTTTCGCAGCCGAGCGCCAGGGCCGCCCCGGCTACCGGACAGTTTGTCGCGGCGGGTTTTTCAGATTTTTTTTTTTCGCCGATCATGATCCTGAGCACATTCGGATGTTCGAAGTCGTGATAGCCGGCACCGTACCCGATCTTATCGAGAACGAAATCGGGCGGATCGCATTCCGCCGGCTCGCAAAGAGTTTTGATGATCGCGGCCCCCGTGGGCGTCACCAATTCTTTTCCGACGCCGCTTTTGGTAAGCGTAAAATTTTTAAGAAGCTCGAGGCTCGCCGGCGCGGGATTCGGCCACCTGCCGTGGGATGTTTGAATAAAACTGAACGAGACGGGGATTTTTGACACGAAACATTTGTCGATGCCCATGCGGTCCACGCATATGGCGGTCCCGACGATATCGATAATGGAATCGATGGCGCCGACCTCATGGAAGTGGACCTTTTCGATATCCATGTTATGCATCTTCGATTCAGCTTCGGCAATATTGCGAAATATTTTTATAGATAATTTCTTTACGTTATTATTCAGAGCGCTTAAATTTATTATATTTTTAATTTCGTTCAGACCGCGGTGGGTGTGTTCTTCGACGCGGACATGGGGATGATCGTGTTCTTCGCCATGGACATGGCCGTGGCCATGCTCGTGGTCATGATCGTGGCTGTGGTTATGCTCGTGATCATGGTCGTGGTCGCGGTCATGTACGTGCCGGTCGTGATTGTGTTCATGGTCGTGACCGCCGCACTGATTTCCGTCATCGACGCCGCTTTCGATAAGGCCGTGAACGTGGGTTTTGCGGCAGTGCGCGAAAAGAGGCGCGTGGCCGAATACATTGCCGTCTTCGTCCATGACGTTGAATTTCGTCGCCGCCAGCCCGTTCTTCGTGACTCTTTCGCTTTTAAGCGAATAGCCTTTTAAATTAAGCTTGGCAAGTTCGTTTTTAAGATATTCGTAATCGACGCCGGCGTCTAAAAAAGCGCCTATCGTCATATCGCCCGACATTCCGGAAAAACAGTCGAAATAAAGCACTTTCATTATCTGCCTCCGCCGGTTTTCTTATTCGTTCGAAGTCCCGCGCCGCGGCCGCTTTCGACGCCCGCCGCCGGCCCGGCTCCGCACCGCAGATTTATCTGCGAGGCGAGATAGCCCGCACCGAAGCCGTTGTCGATATTGACCACGGAAACCCCCGGCGAGCATGAATTAAGCATAGCCAGAAGCGCCGCCAGGCCGTTGAAACTGGCCCCGTAGCCGACCGAGGTCGGAACCGCTATAACCGGAACGGACGCCAGGCCGCCGACGACCGAGCACAGCGCGCCTTCCATTCCGGCCGCCACCACTATCACGTTGGCGGCGAAAATTTTATCGATATTATGAAAAAGCCTTTTGATCCCGGCAACGCCGACGTCGTAAACGCGCTCCACGCGCGATCCGGAAAGTTCCGCCGTCACGGCGGCCTCCTCGGCGACCTTTATGTCGGCGGTCCCGGCAGTCATCACAACGACGTTCCCGACAGGCGCGCTCTGCTCGCCCTGACGCAGGAACAGAAGCGACGAGTGGATATCGTATTCGACGTTCTTATATAACTTTTTCAGCGCTTTATACGCCGCTGCCGACGCCCTGGTGGCCATAACGTTGCCGCCGCGCGCCGCCATTTTTTTAAAGATCTCGACCACCTGGTGGTCGGTCTTGCCGATGCCGAATATGACCTCTGGAAAATTCTTGAAAATGGAGCGCTTATGGTCAATTTTAGCGAAATCGACGTCTTCGAATTCGTGTGTCTTGATGTAATTGAGGACCGCCTCTTCGCCTATCTTTCCATTTTTGTAGTCTTTCAGGCGCCCCTTCAGTTTTTCGTTGAAATTTTCTTTCATCCGCTGTACACTTTCCTTAATGAAATATAAAAATATTATAATTTTCTAATATTTAAAAATATCGGCCGCAATGGCGGCGTTATAATTTATTTTCCGCCTGCCCCGTCATAAGTTGAACGATCCGGAACGGAACCCTTCGATATCGAGCGTTATGAATGTAAATCCGTTCTTTTTGAACTCCTCCGCTATTTTTTCGCGGTTTTTAACGAGTTCGCCGAATTCGCCGGTTTCGATCTCGATCCTTGCCAGCTCGCCATGAACCCTGACGCGGTATTGTGAAAAACCCATCCCCCGCAGATACTCTTCGCACGCCTCCACCGCGGTGAATTTTTCGCGTTCGAACTCTACGCCGTAAGGGAAGCGCGACGTAAGGCAAGCCATCTGCGGGCGGTTCCACGAACTGATCCCCATTTTTTTAGATAGATAGCGTATCTCGATCTTGGTTAGTCCGGCTTCCATAAGGGGCGAGAGAATGCCGAGCTCGCGCTGGGCGGTGAGGCCCGGACGGTAATCGCCGGTATCGTCGAAGTTGGCTCCTGAAAAAACTTTATTAAGGACGAGTTCGCGCGCTTTTTCGATCAGCTTCGTGAACAGTTCCTTTTTACAGTAGTAGCAGCGGTTCTTCGGGTTTTTCCTGAACTCTTCGATGTCGAGCTCGCTCGATTCGATGAATATCTGCTCTGCTTTCAACTCGCGCGCGAAATTTTTCGACACCTCGCGTTCGTGGCGCGGAAATGTTTCGGAAACCGCCGTGGCCAGAACTACCCGGCCCCCGAGCGCGGCGCACGCCGCCGCCGCCAGGAACGAGGAATCGACCCCTCCCGAAAAGGCGATAAGCGCCGAGCCGCACTTGCCGATGATATCGAGCAGGCGCGCGTATTTGGCATCTACGGCCTTTTCGTCTATGACGCTGAAATCGAATTCTTTCAAAATAATCTCTCCCGCTTTCAAATTAGATTGGTAGTATATAATAAAAATGCCTCAAAGTCAACTCAACCGCGAGAGTTTGTTATATTTTGTGCCGATATTTTCCCGCCCGGATTTTGACTTCCCGAAACTCTGGTTCCCACGAAACGCGGATCCGCCCGAAAAAAAAAAGAGGCCGCCTTTCCGGCCTGCCTCTTTTTTTTATAATTTATGTCGTTGAACGCGCCGCGCGTTATTTTTTTTCGTCGGGCGTTATCAATTTCGTTATCGCGCCGAGTTTGTCCATGCCCGCCTGTTCGGTGGCAAGTTTGTTTTCGTTCATGATCTCCTCGTAAATTTCGCTGCGGTAAATGGATACGTTTTTGGGCGCCTTTATGCCTATTTTGACCTGATCGCCCCTGATCTCGACGATCATTATTTCTATATTGCTGCCTATCATTATGCTCTGATTATGCTTTCGGGTTAGCACTAACAAAAGAAATTCCTCCTATCCGCCATAATTCAATAATTAATATATTCGAAACCGATTATATTGCCGCGCGCTTATTTTTTTTCTGCGACGGTGGCGGCGGAACTTACCGCGGCGCTTTCCGGGCCTGAGTTGCCTGTTTTTTCAGCGATGGATTTTCCGGAATTTACCATGGAGGCGAAATTAGTTACCAGGCGGGCCGTGTTCTTCTTGAGTTCTTCGATGATATAGTGCTTGACCTGATGTTCGGGGTTAGACGATATTACCTGGGCGCCCATGCGGTTCATGGCGTTGATGACTATCGGGCCGCAGAGATTCGCCGATATTTTAGCGGGATCGTCGGGTATCACGACTATAGAATAAATAATAACGTCTTCGGGCGTTCTTACTTTGATTCGGTCGACCACGTCGTCGGATATTTCGAGCGAATAGTCGAACATGAACGAAACCGGTTCAACGACGAGAAAGCACACCGCGGGATCTTCCGTCGATTGAAGCCATTTGAACATGTTGTCCTGACCGTGGGGTATCAGTATATATTTTTTTAATTTTTCGAACCCGAGCATTCCGTCGACCAGGGTTATTATTTTGTTCTCATCGATGTCGATTTCACCGAAAAATTTACTCTGGATTTTCACGATATACGCTCCCTTATATTTTTTTTATATTTCAGCCTAAAATAAACATTTAATTATTAAAACCCTTATAAAATATATCTTTTTAATTATACAATACACATAACGCTTTGTCAATATATTAATCGGCATTCTCTCATAAAATACGATTGAACCGTTAAATAATCAGGGGGCTGACTTTTTCAGCCCCCGTGATATGGATCTTTTTTCTTTACTGGTTCATGTATGAGTTGCAGACCTTCAGAGATTCCTCGAGTTCCGCCGCGAAATTTTCCGCCGAAAAAATGCTTTCGTCGATCGCGGGAGGCGCCTCACTCACAGCCTGGCCGGTGAATGCCGACGTCAGGTTGTCGATGACCCTGGGCGCGTTCGCTTTCAATTCGTCTATGATATAATGCTTCACGCTGTATCTTTCGTCCATCACAACTACCTGCTCGCCCGTACAGTTCGTAACGTTGAAAATGAGCGGGCCGGAAAGATTTGCCGAGATCTGAAGGGGATCTTCGGGAACCGTTACCAGGCAGTATATCGCAACGTCTTCCGCCGCGGTGATGCCGAGGCAGTTAACCGTCTCGTCGCTGATATCGATCGAGTAGTCGAACATGAACGAGGTCGGCGTGGTGATAAGGAAACACAAATGCTGGTTTTCGGCCGACTGCAGCCAGCCGAAGTTGGCGTCTTTTTCGTGCGGGATCATCACGAATTTTGTAAACCCTTCGAAGCCGATAAGACCATTGGCCATCGTCAGCATTTTACTCTCGTCGATATCCGCCTCTCCCCAGAATTTGGTTTTAATCATCATATAAATCATCTCCTCTTGTTTTATAAAAATTTAAATGTTCTCATATATTTTTAATTAGGATCAATAACAATATTTTTTTGCCCGCGCTATTTTAAAAAGTCCAGAAGCGACTGCTGGTTGACCTTCGCGCTTATCTGCAGCGCGCTGCGGTATATCAGATCGACGGTGTTGAGTTCCACCACGGCTTTTTCAAAATCGACTCCCTCGGTCTCGGTCAGCATTTTGCTTATATACAGCTCTACTTCGGTGTTACGCGCGGTGCTGCGCTCCACCCTGTTAAGGGCGCTGCCGGTGATCTCGCGCATATCGGCCACGTGGGCTATCGCATCGTCGAGCTTCGCCAGCCCGCTTTTCAAACTCAATACGCTAGAGCCTTCGATGCTTTCGTTGTTCGCCAGGCCGTTAACGTCGCCGTTAAAGATCTGGTCCCTTATCTCTATTAATATATCAAATATCGACTGCGCGTTGTCCGATGACCTTTTTATACTGGTTCTATTATTTATATCGACAATTTTTTCCTCTTTTATAGCAAGTTTTTCTAAAAAGTTAGAACTATCTTTTATATCCAGCGGCGACGCCGAATCGAAAACTATCATGTTATTCGAATTGATATACGCGTTCACGCTGGAAACGCTTTGATTCACCCTTTGCGCCACATCGCCGAGCGTGTCGTTCGCGGTGTAATTCACGGCGATGCCGTTGATCGTGAGAGTGCCCGCGGCGATCCCTATCGAACCTATGTCGCTTTTGGTCATGGGAGACGATATCGTTTCTTTCGAAACGAGGCTTTTGCCGTCTGCGCTCAGCGTGAAGCCGAAACTTTTTAAAAACTCGGAAGTGCCGTCGGCGAATGTTATCGGCTGGGCCGAAGATATAACGAACCTGCCCTGCGCGTCGACCGCTGCCGCGGCGTTAACTCCGGCAGTTCCGTTGATCCTGGCGGCGATGTCGTATAAAGTTTCTGTTGATGCATCTATAATACCTATATTTTTGCCGTTTATCGTAAAATTACCATTTTTAACCCATTCGTTTTTTGAAAGCGGCGACGCGCCGACTACGCTGTCGGGTATCATCGCCGAACTCACGAATCTGCTCTTCGCTATGCCCATTTTTTCAAGAAGTCCGCTCGAATCACCCTCGATAGTGAGGCTGCCTGCGCCTTCGAGCGTCAATTTTCCGCCCTCGAGCGTCGCATGAACATTTTTTATCGTATCGTTGATCTTTTTTGCGATATCGTTAAGCGAGTCGTTATTAATATTTACCTCGACCATACGGCCGTTCAGATAAAAATATCCGCTCTGCACGCCGGCGAGTTCCGTCTGGAAAGCGATCTTGCCGTCCGGGTCCGCGACGCTTTTTGTCGTCTGGATTTTAGAATTCAATCCGGCAAGCTCCAGAAAGTTCGTTTTCGTCCGCTCTATGCCGACCGCGCCTTCTATCAGCGTGAACTGATTCGCGACGCCCTTTTCACGGGCCTCTATCACCAGCCTGTAACCGCCCTCGTCATCCATCACTTTCGCGGAGGCGATCTGCGAGCCGCGGTTTATCTTATCCGCGACGGCCTGCAGGCTGTCGTTTTCATCGACGCTGACTATCTCTTCGTATCCGAGGCCCTTTATCGTGAAATAACCGGCCTTGAGATTATCCGCCATGGGAGCTTTCGAAGCGTCGGCGAAAACCTTGGCGCTGTATACGCTCTGACCGGTAACGTTCATAAACGCGGTCTCGCCGTCTATATTGGTGACCACTTTCGAATTCTCGCTCTCGTTCATTTTAAGCTCGGCCCTGTCGCCCTTATAAACGACATTATTTATATTCGAAACGCTGTTGGCCGAAGTTCCGAGGCTGTAACTGCGGCCGGCGCCGGTCGAGAAGACGAACGGTTCGAGCGCGGTCTTCGAGCCGGCAAAAGTGTATCCTGAAGCGTTTTTCTGGTTCGCGTCGGATATTACCTGCTCTATGAGCGACTGCATTTCATTGGCGATCAGGTCGCGGTCGCCCTGCGTGAGAGTGCCGTTAGCGGCTCTGACGGACAGTTCCTTGAAACGCTCGAGCATCGAGCCCACATCGGAAAAAGCGGCGTCAGTATCGGTCAGGTTGGTTTTCGCGTATACGAGGTTGTTGTTGTAATGACCGACGCTGCTCTGTTTCATGGTCAGTTTGATCGAATTGGCCGCGCCGAGCGGGTCGTCCGAAGGGCGCAGGATTCTCTTGCCGCTGGCTATCTGCTGCTGAAGGTCGTTCAGGCGTTCATTGTGCGAGCCGATATTCGCCAGAGACATATTTATTTTCATGTTGTTCGTGATTCTCATATTTTACCCCCCGATTATCTCATAAGCCCGTTAATTATAGTGTCGAGCATCTCGTCGACCACGTTTATCATGCGCGCTGATGCGTTATACGCGTGCTGGAATTTCATCATATTCGATATTTCCTCGTCCAGTGAAACGCCTGATACGGATTCCTTCTTCAGTTCGAGGTTCGTCAGTATGGTCTTCTGCGTTTTGTTCATCTGCTGAGCGGCTTCCACTTCGCTGCCGATGTGGAACACTATCTCGCTGTATTTTTCAGTGATCGTCGAGCCGTCGCCGAAAACGGCTTTCGATTTAAGTTCGGTGAACTTCAGCGCCGTCGTGTTGTCGGCCGCGCCCATACCTCTTATAACGCCCGTTTGAGAATAATAGTCTTCGTCCCTGCCGGCCGCCGCAAATTTAGACGGATCGTTGCTTATCTCGCCGCTGACCGCAAAACCGTCAATAATTTTACTGGCCGAAGCCGAAGACGGAAAATTAACGGCGTCGAAAAAATTCCTGCCGGTCGAGCCGCTCAAATCGAAACCGGAACTGTGCACGGCGTTAAATTCCGAAGCGAAGGTCTTCACGAATTCGGCGATCTTGGCCATATAACCGGGGGCCGTTTCATCCCGCACCGAAAGCAGCGCGCCTATCGCTCCCCCTTTAAGCACGGGCCGCGCGTCGATCTGGGCCGCGCCTTCCCCGTTGAGCCTGAATTCGATCCCCGCCACCGCGCTCGTTACCGTGTTCGAGGCGCTGGTATATTCAGTATTATTGATAGTGAATATTGCGTCCTTGCCGCCTTCGGCGGAAACGCCGTCCACGGTCAGTTTTGTCTGGGGCGATCTTAACAGGCCCAGCCTGTTCAATAAATTGTCCGCACGGTCCTCTATTTCGATCTTCGAATATCCTTCTCTGGCCGTTAATTTAAGCGTATATACGCCGTCAGGGCCTTTAACGACAGCCGCGGCCACATCTTTGGACATCGAGTTTATCTCGCTTGCTATGCGCGCGAGCGAATCCGTCTGGCCCTGAGCTACCGATATTCTCACGCCGTTGACCGTAAAAGAACCTGAAATATTCAAACTTTCATCCGCGCTCGTTACGGCGGGCATCGGCCGTCCGCTTACCGCGCTTATGAGTCCTGTTTTTTCAAAGAAATTCGATCCGTCGTCCGCGAGGCTTATCCTCGACGCCGCGCCAGTTTCAAGCGACCTTAAGGCGATTTTGCCGCCCGAGTCTATTTCGGCCGTTACGCCGGCCGCACTTTGGTTTATCATCTTGACAAGGCCGCTGAGCGTTGTTTTCTGGGCGTCTATCATTAATTCGACGCCGTTGACGGATATATTGCCGCTCGTCACGCCGAGAGTGGAAAGCAAAGAATTTTTATCAAGATCGTATGATTTGGAAAATACGGTAAAACCTTCCGCCAGGCTTTTAATATCGACTTCGTATATGCCGCCCGCGGCGTTCGGCGATATTATCGCATCCGCGATCGCCGGATTCGTGCTCGTGCCCGACTCGTCACCCTTCCAGCGAAGTCCAAGATTTCCGTTCGCATCGGGAACCGTTTCGATCTGGCCGTATTCAGAGCCGTTTACAAGCGCCCGGCCGTTAAGGCTGATCACGGCGTCGTCGAGATCGCCCGAACGCGAAACGCTTATGGACGCCAGAGCTGAAAGTTCCTTGATCAGGCGGGCGCGTTCGTCGCGCAGGTCGTTCATCTTGAAATCAGCTTTTTCGAATTTAGCGATCTGGCCGTTGGTTTCGGCTATACGCTTCGCCAGGATGTTAAGCCTGTCGACTTTTTCGCTTATAGTGCCGTTCGCCGCCTTCTGCACTTCGTCGATCTGCGCCGCGGCATAACGGACGCCGCTTACCAGCGCCTCGCCGGCCTGTATCATGGCGAGCCTGGTCGTCTGCGACTGCGGCGAATTTGAAACGTCCTCGGCCGCCT
>MGFH01000249.1 GCA_001791795.1 Candidatus Wallbacteria bacterium GWC2_49_35 | reverse complement strand
TTATATTGAAATTTTACATTGACAAAACGGCAATTTTAATCTATAATGAAATTATATCAAAAAGTAATTTACAATGAAAATTGGAGTGAAAACATGAAAAAAGAATACAGGCTGGCCTTGTGTCTATTAACCATATTTATCGTTTTCATCTTCTTCGGCATTACCGCGCGGACGGAATTGGAAAAAATAACCGCCATGCACACTCTCGTTGAAAAGCACGGCTCGGCGGCGCTTAATTTTATAGAATCCGCCAGAACGAATATTATCGAGATCGACGAAATGGAAGAGCGCCTGAGCGGGGCCAAAACCGAAAAAAGCATCAGCAACGGCGTCAGTTCGATATACGATACCTATAAAAACTTGAGCGGAGAGATCCTGCTTTTCAGAAGTTACAGCCGGAACGAGCAAAAAGCGGAAAGCACCGAACGAATTTTATATCATCTCGGCGGGCGTCAAAAATTCAGCGAAGAAATTATTTCATTAAAACTTCAGCCGTCCGTCTCATCAGAAGACATGGCGGCGGTTTTGAAAGACGGCAAAAAAAAAAGCGGCCAGCTGCTCGAAGCCATAGACGACACCCTGAAGCTCGAATATAACACGGTGGTCGAAAATTTTCAAAACGCGGCCGGACTGTTCGAAAACTTAAAATTCAAACTGCTTTCACTGTTCATTTTATTGACAGTGTTTTCTGTAATTTCGACTTATCTGATAATACTTAACTTCAGTCCGGCATTCAAGGGCGCCGGGGCAGGTCCCGACATCGAAAAGATCAAAACCAGGCTTATCGACCTTTTCGACACGCAATGCAGCGCGGACACCGAAAAACTTTTGTATATAGTATCCCACGGCCTTGGAGCGCATGCGGCCAGGCTGTTCGAAAAAAAAGCGCACGCTCATTCCGACGAGTGCGAATATGTAAAAATAGGCTCGTATATAAATCCTGATAACGATTCGGCGCAGGACATTCAGTCGTTCGACAATTTCAGGTTCTTTCTCGGCAACGCTCGCATCATAAACGAATTCGTTTTATACGACCTCGAAGCGATGATAGATAAATTCTACGCCGGCAAAGAAGCGGTTCGAGCCGTCAGAATCGATTTTATCGATTATTTAAAAAAATACGGAATTAAAACTTTTCTTGCGTGCCCGCTGGCAAAAAGAAACGGCTTCAAATATGTTATGAGTTTTTACTTTAAAGAAAGCGCGGCGCATTTTACCGAAAAACGCATAAAAAAAATACTCGAACTCACCGCGAGCGTGTCGATGCTTCTCGAAAACAGCGATCTTATAAATGAAATGATTAAAAAAAACGAGCTGCTTAATTCTCAGAACAACGAACTGGAAACTTTCGCGCACACCGTATCTCACGATTTAAAAACGCCGCTGTCGGGATTGATGGGTTTTCTGAAACTCTCCGAATCGGAACTTTTAAAAATAGACGCCGGCCATAAGCATGAAAACCTCTGGAAATACCTTGGAATCGAGATACAATCGGCCGAAAAAATGAACGCTTTGATAAACGATATCCTGGAGTTGAGCAAGGCTAAAAACGCGGCATTGAAATTGGAAAAACTGGACATGAAAAATCTCATCGATAACAACCTGAAGCTGCATGAAGATTCTATCCGTCAAAAAAATATAACGGTAAGCGTTTCGGGCTGCATTCCCGAGATCGAGGCCGACCTCGGAAGCATGAGCCGGCTATGGAGCAATCTTATCTCCAACTCCGTTAAATACATGGACGCCGGCGAGCGCAGAGAAATTTCCATAACTTACAAAAAATCCGGCGATGAGCACATATTCATATTTTCCGACACGGGCATTGGTATCGCCAGACGTTATCACCCATACATTTTCACTCCTTTCTTCAGGACGCGGGAAGGACCGTCAGCCGAAGGCAGCGGAGTCGGACTTTCGATCGTGAAAAAAATAATAGACAGGCACATGGGAAGCATTAATTTTGAAAGCGCCGTCGGCGAAGGGACCACTTTCTATATAAGAATACCCGACAACCTCGGCGCGATCTCCGTGAAAATGTATGAAGCGCTTAGCCGCGGTCAGAAATAAAAGGCGGTACGACATGAATATAGGTTATTTTTCAAAAAAGATCAGGACTGATAAATCTCTAACGTTGAACGAGGACGCTCGCAGCACCGAAATGACCGCGAGCCTTATTTCGCAGATCGATAATGAAAAGGTTTACCCGTCGCTTAATTCTCTCGAGGCTATCATCCTTTATTACGGTCGCGGCCGAGATCGGAAACGAAAAATTTGACATGCCGGCTGACGGTCTGGCCCGCCTGAGGCTGGTTTCCTGACAGGCAAAACGCATATTGTAAACGAAAGGAGGAGGTTATGAGATTAATAGTAGTTTCAAACAGGCTTCATGTGACGGTGGAGGAAAAAGAAGGAAAGATAAATTATAAGCAAAGCTCTGGAGGCCTGGCGACGGGGCTTTCATCATATCTGGACTCCATAAAAGACCGCGATTTCGAAATTTCGGAATATCTGTGGATTGGCTGGCCCGGAAGCGCCATAAGCGCCGGCAAACGGTCCGAGGTCGGCGCGGAGCTGGAATCGAAATACAACTGCCGGCCCGTTTTTCTTTCGGAAAAAGTCATGGACAAGTTCTACCTGGGATTTTGCAATAAAACGATCTGGCCTTTGTTTCATTATTTCCCGATGCTGACCAGCTATTCGGCCGAACACTGGAAACAATATATAAGCGTCAACGAGACTTTCTGCGAAGCGGTGCTCGAAGCCGTCCGGCCCGGCGATGTCGTCTGGGTCCATGACTACCAGCTGATGCTTCTTCCCGCGATGCTCAGAAAAAAAATGCCGGGCCTCGCCATCGGCTATTTCCATCACATACCTTTTCCCGCGTTCGAAGTTTTCAGGCTGCTTCCGCGCGAATGGAGAAACTCGATACTCGAAGGCCTTCTGGGTTCTGATCTGGTCGGTTTTCACACGCACGATTATACACAGTATTTTTTGCGGTGCGCGCTTCGCATGATCGGCCTCGAACACAATCTGGGCGCGGTCAACTGCGCAAGCCACACGGCCATCGCCGACACTTTTCCGATCGGCATCGACTATGAAAAATTCAACGGCGCGGCTCAAAACCCCGAGGTCAAAAAAGAGATACGCGAATTCAAAAAAGCTTTCGGAGACAAAAAAGTCATACTTTCGGTCGACAGGCTGGATTATACCAAGGGAATCATCAACAGGCTCAAAGGATACGAACTTTTTCTCGAGCGGCATCCCCAGTGGCACGGCCGGGTGGTTTTGCTGTCGCTGGTCGTCCCTTCGAGAACGGGCGTCGATCATTACATGAGCATGAAAAGGCAGATCGACGAGATGGCGGGTAAAATAAATGGAAAATTCGGCAGCGCGGGCTGGACCCCGCTTGTGTATCAGTTCAGATCGTACTCGTTCGAAGCGCTCGCGGCGGTATATTCGATAAGCGACATAGGCCTCGTCACGCCGCTTCGCGATGGAATGAACCTCGTCGCAAAAGAATTCGTAGCATCGAAGGCCGACGGACGCGGCGTGCTCGTGCTGAGCGAAACGGCCGGTGCGGCGCGTGAAATGGGGGAAGCTATACAGGTGAACCCTAACGACATCGATGAAATGGCCGCGGCTATAAAAGAAGCGCTCGATCTGCCTCTTGAAGAGCAGGTCCGCAGAAACACGCAGATGCAAAAACGTCTTAAAAGATACGATATTGCCAGATGGGCTGAGGATTTCATCAGAAAACTTCTCGCCGTGAAGATCGAGCGTTCGAAACTGGAAACCAAGCTTTTAAGGGGCGACATAAAAAAAGAGATGCTCGAAAAATACCGCGGCGGCGGGAACCGTCTGCTGCTTCTCGATTACGACGGAACGCTCGTGCCGTTCGCCGACAGCCCGGAAAAAGCCCGGCCCGGATCGAGACTCATCGAAACGCTAAAAAAACTTTCGTCCGCGGCCGGCAACGATCTGGTGATAATAAGCGGGCGCGACAGGCACACGCTGGAAAGCTGGTTCGGAGGAACCGGTATCAGCATGGTAGCCGAACACGGTGCCTGGATATGCGAAAAAGGCCGCCAATGGCGATCGCTGAAACCTCTTAAAAACGATTGGAAACCGCAGCTGATGCAGATCGTCGAAAGATGCGTCGACAGGCTTCCCGGCGCCTTCGTCGAAGAAAAGGAGTTCGCGATAGTATTTCACTACCGCAGGTCCGACCCGGAATTGAGCGTATTGAGGGTGAGCGAGCTTCGCGACGACCTCATTAATTTTACGGCCAACAAGGAACTTCAGATACTCATGGGCAATAAAGCGCTCGAAATAAGGTGCGCCGGCGTCAGCAAAGAGGTCGGAGGAATGCATTTTATAGTCAACAATAAACCCGATTTCATACTTTCGGTGGGCGATGACGTCACCGACGAAGACCTTTTCAGGGCTCTTCCGGAAACCGTTTATTCGGTGAAAGTCGGAGTGGAACGTTCGAGCGCCAGATATTACCTTCCCGGCTTCGCCGAGGTAAACGCTCTGCTCGAAGATTTTTCCGCGATAGAAGCCGCTAAAAAATCAGAGGCTGATAAAAATTAATTGTTTAAAACACTAAATACATGAGGCTCTTGAATCGATATTATATTTACAGGCGCAATGATTCTAAAAATAATTCACAAAACGTTGATCCATATTACTGTATTTTTGGAGATCGGCGGCGGCGCTGAAATATAAAAAGGTAAAAGGAAAAAAAAGAAGGGCTGAGACCATGGCAATAAAAAGTAAAATCACGGAAGAGGCTATTTTATTTTTCAGCATATCGAAGTGGGTCCTGCTGTCGACGACGATAGGAGCCATAGTCGGAACTGCTGCGACCGTTTTTCTGAAGGCGCTTAACTGGAGCATATCTATCAGAGGGCAGTTTTCTTATTATTATTTTCTGCTGCCCCTCGCTTTTCTGATAAGCGTTCTTCTGGTGAAATATTTCGCCCCCGAGGCCGAAGGCCACGGAACGGAAAAAGTTATAGAAGCGATCCACAAACGCGACAGCAATATCGACATCATGGTGGTTCCGGTAAAGCTTTTAGCGACCATAGTGACCATCGCCTGCGGCGGTTCGGCCGGAAAGGAAGGCCCGTGCGCCCAAATCGGCGCCGGCCTCGCCTCTTATTTCGCCAACCTTTTCCACTTCGACGGCCATGACCGGCGCAAACTCGTCATCTGCGGCATAAGCGCAGGTTTCGCCGCGGTATTCGGCACCCCGCTCGCCGGAGCTATATTCGGCGTAGAAGTGCTTTTCGTCGGAACCATGCTTTATGACGTGATGCTTCCGTCGTTCATCGCGGGCATAACAAGTTATCAGGTGGCAGAAGCTCTCGGAATAGGTTATTCTAATCATTCGGCCAGTTTCGCGCCGGTATTCAGTGAAGTATTTTTCTTAAAGGTCGTTCTGGCCGGAATATTCTTCGGCGTCTGTTCTATCATTTTCGTCGAAACCATGAAATTTTTCGAGCACATATCCTCACAAATAAAATTGAACAAGCAGTATAAGGCGATACTGGGCGGAATGATATTGATCGGACTGACCTTTATCTTTTCAGACCAGTTTCTCGGGCTCGGCATCGAAACTATAGATTCGTGCCTGCCGCGCGAGAAAAATATATGGTATGCCTTCGACTACATGGGTTTTAATTCCAACTTCATTTACTCGTATCTTTCGGGCGGCTCCGTCGTGTGGTACGCTTTTCTGGCTAAAATATTGTTTACAGCCGTAACGCTTAACTTCGGCGGGAGCGGCGGCGTCGTGACGCCCATTTTTTTCATAGGAGCGACCTCGGGAGCTCTTTACGCGCAGCTCATGGGGCTCGACGTTTTCACCTTTTCGGCGATCGGATTCGTCGCGGTTCTTGCGGGAGCCGCAAATACGCCTATAGCGGCAAGCATAATGGCCATGGAAATATTCGGCTCGGCCCTCGCGCCTTACGCGGCGGTCGCCTGCATCGTGAGCTTCTTTATGAGCGGCCACAGGAGCATTTATCCGTCACAGGTATTATTTTTGAAAAAATCCGAATCGATAGACGTAAACATTGGAGATGAAATGGCCGATATCGATGCACGGCCCGCTCCCCGTAAAAAAAGTCTGCTTCAGAGAATCCTCGATATAAAAAACAAGAAAAAAAAAGAGTAGGATCGAAACGGGCTTGAATGTCATTATGTTATGGGAAGATGAAAAAAATCTGATTTTTAAAATAACGGAATGAACCCTGAAATAAGGAAACTAATGTCTTCCGCCTGGTTGTTTATAACTTCGCATCTGACGTGAGATTTAAAACTAATACTGTCTTCGGGATATAAAGATATTTTGGTATGTTTATCGATAAGAACGTCGAGAGTTCCTGAAATCGAGTATATAAAGCGCTCCCCGTTGATTTTTTCATCTATCTGTTTGATTTGAAGGCTGATGCCGGGCTTAAGTTCGACTGAATACGTTTCTAAAACGTTATTTTCAAGTTTCGAGGCAAGAAGCGTTATTATGCTTCCGCTTTTTGCCACCATACGCTCGGTTTCATTCCTGCGCATGATTATGTAGTCTTTTTGCTCGACCTGCCTGAAAAATTCCGATAAATTCACGTTATAAAGCCCCAGCAGAGATTCAAGCGATTTAAGCGACGGCGATATTTTGCCGTTTTCGATCTGCGAAAGAAGGCTCGAGGTAATATTGAGTTTTTGCGCCACAATTTTAAGCGTATAGTTGTGTTTTAACCTAAGTTTCTTGAGCGAATAGCCTATTTTCAATTTATACTCTCCGTAATGATTTTATGCGCAATAATAACAGCATAATTATACTTATTTTTAATAAATAAATCAATCAAATTTAGATTTAAATAAAATAAATCTCTGTAGCATTCAAGTTTAGCCAACACTTGATTATTTTTTGCGATTATTATATAATTTTACCGATAGAACCTTCATCGATCGTTTCGCCGTTCGGCCCGGAACGGCCGGCCGCAACGCAGCCGCAAAAACCTACGGGCGCGAGGAGCAGTAAGATTATGCAAAGAGCTTTTGAATTCAGTATTTCCGACGGCCAGCAGAGAATAAAACCCACCGATTATATAAACAAGTTGATCGCCGAAGGCTGGCATATCGAACAGGTAATATTTTCCGAAAACGGAAGAGTATTCGTCCTGGCGAATAAAAAGGACGTGCCCGCAAAAAAGAGAAAAACAAGCAGCAAGGCAGACAAATAATAAGACTTCCTTTTAAAACTGTCTGGAGACCTTGAGCGTAACCAGAGACTGCGGCTGCCTGTACATGCTCACTGAAGTGTTGGACGTGTGGTAGTATTCTTTGTCGAAAATATTTCTGGCGGCCAGCTGAAAATCGTACCCGCGGTAGTTCGCAAGGCTCAGCGTCCCGTGAAGAACGAAGGCGCCGGCGACCCCTGGATCGTTCGCGGCCGCGGCCGGCTGAGTGTTTTTACGCTTGCCAAGATACTGCCCGCGGACGTCGAGTTTCAACCGGTCTGTAAAGCAATATTGAACCCCGGCATTTGCCGAATGACGTGAGATCTCCGGAACCTCCGCGCCGTCAGCGGTCGCGGAATCGGTATATGTGTAATTAATATAAGATCTCCATCTGTCTTTTTTGTACTCGAGCTCTCCTTCGAAACCCGTCGTTTCGATCCGGCCGACGTTCGTCCAGCGCCAGCCGGCGCCGATGTTTTCACGGGTGAGGCCGTTGCTCAGCGCATTACTATAGGCTGAAAGCCCGCCGCGAACATGATCGGTGAACGAGTATCCAAACGCCAGCTCCATGGATTTCATCGCTTCGGGCGAGAGATCAGGATTGCCAAGGCCGTCCTGATAGTCCCAGGCCTTCGGGGCGCGATACGCCTCGGCGTATAAAAGCTTCGCGTTAAATTTATTCTTGTCATAAACAAGCCCCAGCCGAGGCGTAACAACTTTGCCATAGACGCCGCTGTCGTCCCTGCGTAAGCCGGCGGTAAAACTTAAGGGGCTTTTAATTCGCCACTGCAGCTGGGCATAAACGCTTGAAAGGTCGTCGGTCAGCATCTGCGGTTCGGGCGGCTCCTGGGCCGCGACGAACTGGCCGACGCTGCGGGTCTTCGAGAAAGCCGCGGAAAGCGATTCGCGTTCTGAAACCGTGCCGATAATAAGAGAAAGCCGCGGCCCAAGTTCGCAATTCAATCTGTTCTCGAGCCCCGCGAGGTGATTGGGCCGGTACCAGCGTTCCTGATAGCCGGGATCTCCTGCGGAGGCAAGGCTTATCAGCGGCTTAGTATCGTCTTCGACTGTCGCGTTGCGATAGTATAGCATTGAATGCCATGACCAGCGGTCTGATTTCTGATAATCGTACTTCGCGTATGCGTTAAGGAACCTGATGTGCCAGTTAGTACCGAAATCCTGAAAGAGCGTGCCGCTGGTCCTGTCTTTTGTAACGTAAGAGGCCTGCTTGTCCTGATAATTCAGCCCGAAGGTGAAGCGCTTATTCCTGAGCTTAGCGTCGAAGGCGGAATCGTCTTCGAAATTTTCCAGTGTATCCGACCAGTTGCCGTCGCCCTGCGCACCCCTCAGATCCGCCTTTCCGCTTTTTTTGAACATCGCCGACATATTGAGGTCGACATCGTTGTTCTCATCGTAAAAGCCGTAAACCAGATCGTGCTGGCGCGTATCGAAGCCGCCCGCCATGGTGCTCAGGCGAACGCCCTTGTTATTCTTCGCGCTCTTCGTTATAATGTTGATCACGCCGGACACGGCATTAGTTCCGTACATCGCCGACGCCGGGCCGTAGACGACCTCGATCTGCTCGACGTTCGACAGATTGTACTGCCCGCCGCCGTAAAAGCCGCCCGAATTGAGCTCGTTCACCTGTACGCCGTCGATCATGACCAGTATCAGGTTATTCTGGTTTGGAACTCCCCTCATAAAGACATAGCTGTTGAAGCCAATAATGTTGCGGAACTGCATCCCTGGAAGGTCTGAAAGCGCGTCTTCGAGCGTGAGATAACCGCGGGCGCTTATATCCCGGGCAGATATAACCCTTACTGTTCCCGGAATTTCCTTGAGTTTCTGAGAGGTCTTCGCGGGCGTGGTAACTACCACCTCGGCTAATTCCTCCAAACTGAGGTTCATGAGCTCGTTCATAGATTTTTCCTGGCAGCGGGCGCGGCCGGCCTGCAGTAAAATCAATACTATAAGAAACAGGGCCGCGAAAAGCGCGCCCTTTGCGCCACGGAAGGCTTTCGGCGTCATGAAGAGCGAATTGTTCTTTCTATTTCCAGGCCCCGTCATTATAATAACCTCTCGTATGTCAATTTACGAAAAATTCAAGCGGCGAAATAAAAAAATATTTCGCATTTCATATTTTTTTTATGTTTTATGTTTCGAATATAACATAAGAGGCTTAAATAAGTCAAGCGCATAATGCTATAGTAAGCGAAATTAGTTAGTTTGTATCAGGAAGGCCGGCAATAATTTTTCGGAGCGAAGCCTCCGCAGGCGCCGTAGGCGCCGAGGACCAGCGAGCGGAGAAAAGATTATTGCCGGACATCAAAATTAATTTATGTCTTTTACTATAGCCAAATTTTAAATTGCATAATCGGTTAAAAAATGCTAATATTTTTAAACAGCAATAACACCTCAACGCAAAAGTTAAATTATTTATTCAGTCATTTTGCAGCATACCCTGTTGTACAAGTCTAAACCTGAAGGAGATAAAATGAAAAAGGCAGTTATAACGCTCATAATTATCATCGCCGCATGCGTCGCATATCCTTACCTGCGATTCATGTTTTTAAACGACGAAGGAAAGATAGCGCAAAGGCTCAAAGACGCCATTCACAGCGCCGAAGCCTCGAGCGCCGCCGGCGTCGCCGGCATATTGGCGGAGGATTTCACCGCCGAAGAAGGCATGGACAAAAGCAACTTCAAACTCCTGCTGCTGTCTCTTTTCAAATCCTATAAGAAGCCCCGGATCGAGACGATGACCACGAAGATTTCTATCGGCGACGGTAAAAAAGAAGCCGCAGTTCAATACCGCGGCAAAGTCACGGCGACGCCGGAAAATAGCACAACCGCGCAGTCGCAGGTATTGGAATTCAAATTTTATTTTAAAAAATACGATAAAGGCGGCTGGCTGATCTATAAATACGACGAGGTCAGATGAGACTGAAAGACATTTCGAAAAATTTGACTTTTTAAGGGAAATGATGTAAAATATAACTCACAGTTTAAATTTTACGGTCAAATACCGGCCGGAAATTGAAACTCGCAAAATAAAGCGGAGAAAATTAAAATGATGACCCACACTATATGTCCGCTGCCCCGGGCGCGGGATACGGAAGACGCCGACAAACTCGTAAAAGAAACCGTCGCCGAATGGAAGGAACGCACGGCCGTCTGGAAGCTGAAACAGGCCGGAAGCCGCCAGCTCAGACGCGAAGCGATAAAAACGCAGAAGTAAATCTAACTTTAATGCGTTGATTTTTTCGCGCCAATTTTCACATAAGCGCCTGACCACAGGCGATATCAATCTTATATCTTCTCCCCGACCATGATTATCTTATCTTTTTCTACCGCCATGTACTCGAAAGCGCAGGGCGAAGTGAACCGCAGGGTGCCTTCGAAATTAATTGTGCGCTCGAAGGGTTTGCCGGCACAGTCGAGAACCACGCAGCATATTTTAGTGAGCAAATTTCTAAATTATTCCTTCTTGACATGAAGTGCATGTGCATATATAATAATATTGCGTCTAATTCCTTACAATTTTAGACGGAACAATTTTGACCGTTTGAAAGTATAAATGTATTGAAAGATTAAAAATTTAAATCATAAATGTAAATGGAGGCGTATCATGATAAAACGCTGTTTAATATTATCGATATCTATCTTCCTGTTTTGCGGAGCGGTTCCGGCGTTTTCCGGCGTTCAGGAAGTGGCCGACGAACTGTCCGAAGGCGCCATAACTAACGGCGGGCAGCAAACCGAGCAGGCGGCGGACCGCAATGACGATAACCGCGAAACGGCCGCCACGGCTCCCGCCGGCAATTCCGGAGGCCGCACCGTCAGCGACGCCGATTTCCTTCGCAGCATTTACAGGGAACTTTTAAAAAGAGAACCCGATTCCGAAGGCTACGCTGTATGGATGGGACGCCTCAGCTCCGGCCAGATGAGCCAGGCCCAGGTCAGACAGGCTTTCATGGAATTGCCTGAATACAAATGCGCGAACGGCATCCCGCTCACGGGCGGCGCTGCAAGTTCGAGTTCAACCAGTCCGAGCAGCGACGCGACTTCATCAACCTCGACAAGCTCTACAAGTTCGTCCAGCGATACGAGCGCAACGAGCTCAACCAGCACGACTGGAACGGCAAGCTCCGCCGGCGCCACTACAGCCTCCACTAATACGACGGGCACCGCAAATACGGCAGGCACTGCCAATACTGCAAATACGACGAGTACGGCCAATACCACAAATACGACCGGCGATCATTACGGATACGACCGCGCCTACTACGCCCCCGTCTGGGACATGGTCATGAAATATGTACAGGCCAACCAGGCTTACGTATTCGGCGCGGCGCACGGCAATCAGTCTGGCATCGCGGCCAAGACCGACTGCTCCGGCTTCGTCGGATCGGTTTACCACAAGCTGGCCGAGGCCTCCTCAATACCGGCGAAAAAAGACTACGGCAACGCCAACAGCTACACCAGCAGCGGCACACAGAAGATCACCTCACAGTACCCGCCCCCGGACCCGCGCGATCTCATAAAACCCGGCGACGTCATGGTCACAAGCGGCGGCGGCCACATCGTAATGTTCATGGGCTATGACCGCTCCGGCAATCCACTGATAGCTCATTCCACCACCAGCACGATCAAATCCGCCGCAATCGCAGGCAATCAGGGGCACACCGGCGTCAGAATAGAGGTAATGCCCAGCTACATGCGCACCAATGTCAGTGACCGCTATCCCGGTCAGACTCCGTTCAAGGGCATTTACCGTATCAACGGCATGACCGAGATGCTCGATAAACTCGCAAAGAAATGAGCCGGAAGCTGGAAAATCAGTAAAAATAAAAAATCATATTTAAATTTGTTGTAAAGAGGGATCCGAATGAAAACATTTATTATGCCGCTCCGGCTTTTCTTTCCGGCGGCGGTTTTTCTATTGATCGCATCACTGGCCGCGGCGGCAGCCGAAACCGAAAAAACTCCAGTAAAAAAAGCCGGAGAACCACGGCTGCTTTATACGATAATCAACGGAAAAAGCCATGATCAGATGGCCTGGCATGAAGATATAGCAAAATCGGAAGCGGGCCATCTTCAGGGGCCGGGCGCCGTGCTGGCGCTTACCGGCGATCTCCGGCTTTTCGCCGATACTCTGAACCGCAGGCTGGTGCTTCGCAGAGCCGATACGGGCAGGGTCCTTAAGGTATTCGACCTTCCTTCGTCGAGCGAGGTCGGACTTCGCTACGCCCCGCTGATAACCGATCTCGCCGGCGCGGGCGGCGACAGCGTCTATGCCGCCGATGAATCCAACATGGCGATATGGAAGATAAACCTCGGCAAAAACTGGATCGGCCCGGCCATGAAGGTCGAAAAACTTATAAAGCTCGAAGGCAAAGTCAGCCAGCTTGGCCGCATATCGGCCGACGGCAGCGGCGTTATTTACGCCGCGGATCTTCCCCGCCAGTGCACCGTTTCGATCGATCCTGACGGCGCCGTAAAATTCGTTTATCAGGGGCTTACCAACGGCGTCCCCGGCCGCGACGGAAAACTTTACCATCCGATCTATTACGGAAACTCCGCAGTGCGCGATCTCGAAATTTACGACGGTGCCGGCCGGATGGTTGGAAGCCTCGGACGGCTCGATTTCGATAGGCCGGTCTGCTACATCGTTCCGGTCGGATTCGACGCCGGGGGAACGCTTTACATATACGCCGATTCGGAGCGGAAAGGCCCCGTGATGGCGCGGGTGTCCGGCAAAGATAAAAAACAGACCTTCAATGAATTAAAACCGCTTTCGGGGCCTGGATTCGGCCCGGCGCCTTACTGGACGGGCCGCCCGGGTTCGATCGAATGGGCCGAGTACGGCGGCGGTTCGGTAAAAATATACAGATTGGAACTGTGATTTGACAATTACATACCGGAGGTAATAATTGGACCGAAAATCTCCTTTGAATCTTTTCATACTGGCCGCTGCCATGTTCATCGTTTTTCACGCTTATAACCTCTTCTTCGCTTCAGAGGTCGGCAGGTCTTTTGACCGCGAAGCGGACCTTCTCCAATTTCAAAATGAAACAGGCTTTGTTTTTCTCGGAAAATTCGGCGTAAAATTTCCCGCGACGGTGTCGTCGGTGCAAAGATCGAACCACTCGATCGAATTTCACCTGCAGGACGGAACAAAGCACAGCTATAACGGATACGAAGGTTACGGCCTGAAGGTCGTAAAACTGAAGTGCGATTCGGGCGGCGAATCTGTTTTCGTTTTCAGGACGGCCGAAAAGCTTTGATCATACGATTTATCCAAAGCAGATGCTATGACCCGCAAATTTTGGAGATAGA
>MGFH01000248.1 GCA_001791795.1 Candidatus Wallbacteria bacterium GWC2_49_35 | reverse complement strand
TTTTTTCGAGCAGCGGGTGACCCATTAAAGGTACGCTGTCGATAGCGGGGATTATCAGTTTAATTTCAGATGTCATATTCATCATACTACTCGCCGCCTTTCATTTTATTATTCAGGGAAAACAGGAAAAGCGCGAGCGCATTTCGTTCGGCGTCGCTGCCGAAGAATGGCGGCATGAATTTTTTAAGCTCGTTGAGTCTGGCGAGATTGGCTTCGCAGAAACCGGCGCTCCAGTACTTGACGAGCGGCCTGACGGCGTTATAGCCGTCTATCGAATGGCAGGCCTGGCACTGGTAGCGGTAAATTTCGCGTCCGGCGGCGAGCGCGTTCGAATCGGTGATCTCTTTGATATCGCACCATTTAAGGTTGGCGAGGAAATTGCGGGCGTCGATCTCCGCGGTTTTATTTTTATCGACGTAAATGGAGTTGGAGTACATTCTGTCGTAGAGCGTGTAAGGCTTTCTGACGGCCTCGCGCGCGAGTTCGAACGTGCCGAGGAAAGTGGATGCGAATATTATGAGTAAGATAGTGAATATGGTCGAAAACCGGCGCGGCTCGATCCAGGCGTGCGCGAGTCCGGCAACCAGCATCAGAAACGCGGAGCCGGCGCTGATATTGGCGAATATCATTACGAGCACGGACGCGCCGGTGACGATGTCGCGCGCGAGTTCGGGTATCATGGCGAAGTACCACAGCGCGAATACGGGCATGAAAATTATTGCCGGTATAAGGTAAGCCGAGGCGTATTTAATGGCGTTCTCGCGCAGGTCCTCCTCGAACTGGAAGGTAGCGGTGAACATGGCGAATATGCCGGCGAACGCGACGCACACGACGGTGCGGAAGAAAAGCGACGGCCAGAAGGTCGGGTTGAAATAAGCCGACCAGAAGCTGCCGGTCTGGTAGTAATCGCCGGGCGTGAGCATGAATGTGATGATGCCGTTTATAATGAACAGCGAAAGCCAGGCCGCGGCCATATAAATAAAGGCGAGTTTTTCGCGCGAAGCGGGTTCGAGTTTATCGAATTTATAAACATAGAGGATGATGGCGAGTATCTCGACCAGGAAGAAGACCCATTCGATCGCCCAGCCGTAGAGGAAGATATGTATGAGCGTGGACGTGGCGGCGGGCGATACGAGCGCGATCACGAACCAGATGCCGACGCCCGAAACGGCGCCGAAAACGGTCGTGAGCAGCATGAAAAATCTGGCGTGGCTTCTGATATAACCCAGAAATTTCGGGTCTTTTTCGCGGGCGTATTTCCTTTCGGCGAAGTAGAGGTAGAAGCCGCCTCCGATCGCCAGGTGCGAGACGATAACATGCAGCACCGCGATGATCGCGATGAGCATCGAGCCGCCGAGCAGCGGAATGTCCCAGAATGGATAATTCATTTTAAACCGCCTCCGATAAATTTTTATTTTATAAATAAACGCTTTACAAGCGAGCGCGCGCACGCGGCCGCGAAGTGTATGTTATATCCGCCGCATCCGCCGGTGTAATCTATAACTTCGCCGGCGAAAAAAAGGTTTTTGACGAGTTTCGACTCGAGCGAGCCTGGAGTGATTTCAGCGCAGCGGACGCCGCCGAGCGAGACCTGGGCTTCGGTGAACGGGCGCGCGCGCAGGATTCCGGCTTTATAATTTTTAAGCTCGCCGTGGAGCCGTTGGATCAAGGCGGCGTCGAAGTTTAGCCGGTCCATTCCGGCGGCGCGGATGAACGCTTTCAAAAAGTCGCGGTTAAGCGCGCCGCCGAATATATCGGCCGGCGAATTATACCGGCCGGCCGCCGCCGCTTCTGAAAAATATTTTGCGCTCAGCTGATCGGCGGGCAGAAAATCGATCGTGACGACGGGTTTTTCGCCGAGGAAAAGATCGCGCGTTATCCGGCTGCTCAGGTATAAAACGTTGGGGCCGGAAATTCCGTAATCGGTGAATAATATCTCGCCGGTACGGTCGAAATCTTTGTATTTAAGGCGCGCCTCGAGTTTGAGTCCGGCCAGTTTCGAAAAAGGCTTTTCCGACGTTTCGAGCGCGCAGATCCCGGGCACGGGGCCGATGACCGAATGCCCGAATTTTTTGATCAGTTCGAACGAAGCGCCGCCCGAACCGAGCTGCGGGTAAGCCGCTCCGCCGCAGGCAAATATCAGGATATCGGAATATATTGAAGTTTGTTCACCGGTCTTCGGATTGATGCATCCGATCGAAAAACCTGAGCCGTCCGAGGCCGGAACCGCTTCATCGCAGAGCGTATCGCAGAGGGTTTCTATTCCGGATTGTTTTAAATTATGCTCGAAAAACTCGCCGATCGTTTTAGACGAATTGGTAAATGGAAAAAGCCGGCCGTACTCGTCCACGCGCGAGGGAACGAGATGATCGCCGAAGAATTTTTTAAGATCGAGCGTTCTGAGCGAGTCGAAAGCGGTCCTTTCAAAGGTCGGGTCCGGTTCGAGCGAAATATAGTCGCCGGCCGAAAAATTTTCGTTCGAATAATTGCAGCGGCCGTTTCCCGAGGCCGCTATTTTTTTGAAAGGCCGCGGAAGCTTTTCGACGGCGATGATGCCGGCGTTTCCGGCCGCGCCGGCCTCGTTGACAAACGAGGCGAAAAATCCGGTAAAGGCGCCAGCGCCGATTATTGCGATATCGTATTTCAACTTGCGCATACTGCTCATACCATACTTTCAAATTTTAAACGCCGCGCCGCGCGAAATAAAGCTCAGCCGGTCAGCCTTCTAATAAAGTTTCGCGCCTTGGGCCGTAAGCGAAAATGCCTGCGATTCTTCCGCCCACTTCAGATATAATTTATAAACGTCTCCGATGCCGCCGCCGATGACGGTTTCGCGAAGCTCCGGCCCGCCGCAGAGCCTGTCGATGAAAAATTTCCGGCTCTTTTCACTGAACAGGAATTTGAGATCGTCGCGGTGCCGGTCGTAAATGGTTTTCAGAAGAAGGACTCCGAATAAAAGCGCGCGGAATCCTCGCGGCCCGCCGTCTGCGAAACCGAGCCGCAGCCCTTCGCACAGTGTGTTTTCATATTTGGAAGAATCGGGAGTGAAACTCGTCGCGCCAACGGAGATAAAGTTGAATTCCTCTATCCCGAGTTCTTTTAAATTAGATATAAAGCTTTCGGCGGTCCGTTCCGCGTTAAGCAAAGGCGCTCCGATCGTCTGGAAGGGGGCTTCGGTCCCGCGCCCCTCGGAAAGGTTCGTCCCCTCGAAAAGGCAGGTACCGGGATAAAAAAGCGCGGTATCGGGCGAAACCATGGCGGGTGACGGCGCATTCCATTTAAGGCCGGTGCCGTCAAATATCATATTTCGTGAATATTGTTCTGAAAGTCTGACGACGGTCAGATCGGCGTTCTTATAGACCGCCCCGGCGAGATAATTCGCTAGTTCGCCGATGGTCAGGCCGTATCTGACGGGAATAGCGAAGGGACACAGTTCAGAAATATAGCCGGGCCGCGGCAGACCGCCTTCGAGTATAGAGGCGCCGGCCGGGTTGACCCTGTCTAAAACGAGAATCGGCATTCCGAGCGTTTCCGCAGCTGAAAGCGCGAGCCCCAGAGCGTGTATGTAGGTGTAAAACCTGACGCCCGCGTCCTGTATGTCGAAGACGATGGCGTCCGCGCCGCCGCCTTCGAGCGCCTCGACTATGGAGTTGCGTGAATGGCCTTCGGTGAAAAGGCTCAATATGGGAGTTTTAAGTTCGGGATGTTCGGCGTCCGAGATATAGTCGCCGTCGCGGATATTGGCGAAATATCCGTGCTCGGGCGAGAAGATGAAGCGCACATCGAAGCCGGCTTCCGCGAGCGAGCGGAGGTTGATCCTGAAGCCGGCCGTGACGGCCTTCGAATTGGAGACAAGTCCGATCTTTTTAAAGCGCGAGTAAGCTTCGGGAGCCTCGATGAGACGGTCTATTCCGTTTAATATCATGGTCCGGGCGTTACTGCTCATCGGCGGTTATTTCGTCTGCGGTAATATTTTCATCGTTTTTGCTGTCTTTACTTGTATTATTTTTCATATCTTCGACTATGGCGTTTAATTTCGTAGCGGCAGGTTTTACTGCATTCGTGCCGGCTGGCGGGGCGTTTTCGTTGACGCTTACTTCGACCGTTCCCGATTCTGTCGCCGTCGCGGGCTTTTTCAGGTTTACCTCTCCGGTTTTGCCGGCGGCGGCAGGGGCTGTTTCTATCTTTTCGGCGGGATAGACGATCGGCGCGGGTTCGACCGAGGCGGCGCCGAATAATTTGACCTTAAGGCGCGAGGCGATCTCTTTAACCGTCGAGAATTCGTAATCGCCGGTCTGGTTAGAGCCCATTACTATCAGGAACGGGAATTTTTCGAGCAGCACATATTCGTCGGAAGTTTCTTTTTTAAGATAAATTTTAAGCGACTCGATGTCTCTTTTGAACGACTGCTCGCTCGCCTCGCGTTTGTATTCGATCGCCACGCAGATATATACGGTGTCGTCGTCGGCATCTTTGCCCTTATAAAAAGATGTATGGGCCACGCGCCAGTTCGAGGTCGTTATGCTTCCGCGGAAGGCTTCTTTTGCGATCTTATCGAAGTCGGCCTTCGTTGTCGAAAGCTGGGGGTTTGTTTTCATTTTAGCCACGGAGGCCATCGTTATACTTTCGGGCAGTTCGTCTTTTTTCATATAGAGCTTGTCGATGGACGCTTCGAACGTGCCGGCATAGTCGGCCGGCAGACTGTAACTGAGCGGAACGCTCGGAACAACCGCCGCTTCGGCGGTGCCGGCTCCGGCAGCCCCGACGGCCGCGGCCGCGGCATTGGCGGCGTCGCGAAGATTCAGCATTACCGCGCCTGTATCGGCGAGTTTGGGTATGCCCTGAAGAAGTGGAGCTTTGTTCATGCCGGGCGCGGCGAGTCCCGACCTTCCGGCGGGAGGCGTCCCTGGTTTCGCCTGCTGGTTCTTCAATATTATCTCGATCGGAAGCGTCCCGGGCGCCATTTTGATCTGCGCTCCGGCGGCGCCGGCGTAAAAAAATACGGCCGAGAAGGCGGCGGCGGCCGCGAGAGCCGCGAGGCCGCTTTTAAGAACTGTAGTTTTACTGCTGTCGATTATATTCATTTTTTTTACTTCACCTTCTTTTGTGCTTTGATGATCCTGACGACCTCTTCCAGGTCGCGCGGCGTGTCGACTCCCCTCGAAGAGTAATCGGTCTTGACGCAGTGAATAACGTATCCGTTTTCAATAAGCCTGAGCTGCTCGAGACTTTCGGCCTCCTCGCAAACCGTTTTATCGAGGTTGGCAAAATCGACGAGGGCGTTGCGCGTGTACGCGTATATTCCTATGTGCTTATATACTTTGTCGAACTCCGGAGCGCCGCCCCGGAAATGCGGTATGGGCGAGCGCGAGAAATAAAGCGCCCGCTGGTTTTTATCCATGACGACCTTGACGGCGCAGGGGTCGTTGTATTCTGCCGCGTTCTTAACGGGCGTTACGGCAGTGACCACGCTGATCTCGGGTGAAATACTGAAAGGCTCCGCCAGCGAGTCGATCAAGGCCGGTTCTATCAGAGGCTCGTCGCCCTGGATGTTGATAAAGATATCGCCTTCGGTTTTCAGCGCCACCTCGCAGATGCGGTCCGAGCCGCTGCGGCAGTATTTCGACGTCATCTGGCAGTCGAAACCGTGGTTTCTGACGACGGCCGCGATCTCGTCGGAATCGGTCGCGACTATGATCCTGGAGAGTTTTTTCGCTCTGGCCGCGGCGCGCGCCACCCATATTATCATTTCGACGCCGTCGATCCTGGCCAGAGGCTTTCCGGGAAAACGCGTCGATTCGAGCCGCGCCGGTATCACTCCGATTATTTTCATGTTATTTCTTTTCATTATTGACCCCCGCCGTTAGTTTCGAGTTTTAATATCCTGTCTATTATATTCGTAGTAGATGAATTTTCGATCATCTTCGCCCTGATGAGACTTCCGCCGTAGGACCGCACTAAAGCCGCTCCCACTATGTCTTTTTCTGCGTATTCAGCGCCCTTGATCAGCGCGTCCGGCCTTATGAACCCGATGATGTCCGCCGGCGTTTCCTCGTCGAAATATACCACGCAGTCGACGCACTCGAGCCCCAGAAGAAGTTCGGCTCTCTCGCTTTCGTTTACTATGGGGCGTTTTGGCCCTTTATTGCGCGCGACCGACGAGTCGGTGTTCAGCCCGATTATGAGGTAATCCCCCGCTGCGCGCGCCTGCCGCAGATATCTCAGATGCCCGACGTGAAGAATGTCGAAACAGCCGTTGGTGAAAACGATCTTAAAGCCGGCGTTCCGTTTCAGGTCTTTTAAATGCTCCGCCAGTTTTTCTTTCGAAGCGCCGTCGGAAAAGTGAAAAATATGTTTCTCGTTCATTATCGTCTTTCGTCACCCGCGAACATTATCTCTTCGATGAGTTTGCATATGATATGGCCGGCGAGTATGTGCATTTCCTGTATGCGCGAGGTTTCGGCCGAAGGCACGGAAAGCAGTATGTCGCACAGGTCTTCCTTTTTCATGATGCCGCCCGAAAGCCCGCAAAACCCTATGGTTTTGAGGTTCAGTTCCCTGGCTTTGCGAAAAGCCTCGACGACGTTTTTCGAGTTGCCCGAGGTCGATATGCCGATGAACATGTCGCCTGGCGCCGCAAAAGCCTCGATCTGCCTGGAAAAAACGCTGTCGTAGCCGTAGTCGTTGCCGATCGCGGTGATCGTCGAAACATTTTCGTTTAGAGTTATGCACGGAAGCGCCCTGCGTTCCATTTTGAACCGGCCTACCAGTTCGGCCGCTATGTGAAGCGCGTCGGAAGCCGACCCGCCGTTGCCGCAGATCAGGATCTTGCCGGATCTTTTAAGGCATTCAGCCGCAGCCAGGGCTATCTCGTTGACATTAAAAACGCATCTTTTTTCGAATTTGACCAGATTGTTCCGGCTGCGGGAAATGTAATCGAGCGCTATATGAGCGTAATGCTCATAAGCCGTGCAGCTGTTGGTGATCAGTTTATCTCCCGTTCTTTTTATATCCATGCGGTTACCTCTAATTTTCCTTTAAAATAAATGACTTTCAGGCCGGCGGCAGCGCATATTACTTTTTCGCGTAGCGCCTGAATTTGAAATATAGAAGAAGCAGGACCGCGACCAGCGCTATTATTCCGTTGTATTCGCGGTTCTTGAGGAAATTGGCGGCCTTCGATTTGAACGAGGTGAACGCGTTCTTCAATTCTTTGAGGCTCGCCGCGAGGCTGGATGCGCTCGGAAAGAAAACCGGCGTGTTTGCGCAGTAATCGAGATAATAATCGCCGAATTTTTTTTCGAGTTCTTTGGATTCCGCCTTTATGGTGAACGGATAAATTATAGCGAAAAGCGAATAGCAAATAAGCGCGACCGGAGGATTCATCGAAACTATAATCAGGCCGCTCATCAGCAGAAACGAGCCGAGATAGAGCGGATTGCGCGTCGCGCGGTACGGCCCTTCGGTCGTGAGTTTGTCGAGTTTGATTATATAGCAGGAAGCCCATACCCTTATGAGCTCGCCTAAAACGGCCACGGCGGAACCGGAGTAAAAAAGCAGGCGCGAGGTCGGCCTGGCCGTGATGATGAGTAAAATAGAACTGAGATACCCGAAACTTACCCTTAACTTTCTGATTATTTCCATAAAAAGCCTTCCTATCTTTATCTTAGTATATTTTTCAACATAGCGTAAAAAACGTCGGCCGCCCTGATGGTTTTAACGCACTTGAATCCTCTGACGCAGCGTTTCTGATCGCACGGCCGGCAGGTCAGATCGGGATTGTATACGCCCTGGAAATTGTCCGAAGGCGGCGCGAACGTTTCGACGTTGGTCGGGCCGAAAAGGCCGATCGAAGGTATCCCCGACGCAGCGGCGATGTGAAGCGGCCCGGAATCGGGCCCTACGAAGCAGAGGCCGGCCTTCGCGAGATTGTAGACCGCGCCGAGCGAAAGCAGTCCGCAGGCCGAAATGACTCTGCCTCTGACGGTTCGAACAATAGATCTTATTTTTTCGAATTCTTTATCGTCCTCGGCGCGCCCGATGACGACGTGATTAAGCTGCCTGCCGGCGAGCGCCGGGTGGCGTTCGCACATATTGATTATAGCGGCGTAGTTTTCCGCCTGCCATTTTTTAAAATTATTCGACGGCGTTATGTGGTATATGATAATATCGCTTTTACCCGTGCCGGCCGCCTGGATCGAGTTTTTCTCCATGAACGCCGATAATTCGCCTTCGCTGTGCCTCGCTGAAACGAAGGTTCGCAGTTTGAAATCGTCGAAAAACGCGTCGGCGGGCCTCAGATCGTCGGGAAGCGCCTTCAGCAGGTTGATCTGATTCCTGGCGGAGTGCACCTTGAATTTTTCCGGCGGCTCCGCGCGGTGAGTGTAAAGATGGCCGCGCCCCCTGTAGTTATAGCCTGCTCTGATCTTCGCGCCGCTCAGGTATGAAAGCCAGGCCGTTTTAGGTATGCCGTGAAAATCGATTATTATGTCGTATCGGCGGTTCCTGATGATGCGCAGAAAATTCAGGTCGTATTTCAGGCGGTCGAAAAAACCGGCGGCGCCGTTATTATAGAGTAAAAAACCGTCGAGAGCGGGATTTTCAATAACGAGCTCGGCGAAGCGCTCGTCTATCATCAGATCTATGGAAGACGCCTTCAGAGTTTCGCGCGCCGCGGCGAAGGCCGGGGTACACTGTATGATATCGCCGATCGAGCGGAGCCTGATCAATAGGACTTTCATTATGGGATACGCCTTCCTGTTTTTACTAAATGCGCGATTTGATTTTGGAAATTATGTCTTTGGTTGAGTGGGCCTTCGGATCGCCGGTTATCGCTATCGCGCCGCCGAAGGATAGTATGGTCTCGCGTTCCGGCACGCTCTGCTCGGTGTAATCGGTTCCCTTGGCGCAGATGTCGGGCTTGAGTTCCAGGATTATTCCGTCGGCGGTCGGCGCGTCGAAAACGACGACGTAATCGACGCAGGTAAGCCCGGCCAGGAGTTCCGCGCGCTCCGCTTCGACGGTTACGGGCTGGCTGAGTTTTTTAAGTGATTTGAGCGATTCGTCGCTGTTTATGGCGACCGTCAGGATATCGCCGAGTTTTTTCGCCTCGCTAAGGCTCCTTAAGTGCCCGACATGCAGGATATCGAAACAGCCGTTGGTGAAAACGAATTTCCGGCCGAGTTTCGCGGCGCTGTATCTTATGAGTTTGACTTCCTCGAGATTTTTTATCTTCGACATTGATTACCACCGCTTTCGCAATTGTTTCAAACCTTAAAAACGAAATTATTTTATCATAATATATTTATAAAATCAATAACAAGTTTAAAATTAAATAATTAAGTTGACACTATATTTAAAATATGATAAAATTTTTAAAAAAAATAAAAGGATTGTTGAAATGAGTCAGGATATTGAATTAAAATGGCTTTACGATTTTCTGCCTTATATCGAAGAGATTTTCCAGAATAAGAAAGAAGACGTCGGGTTCGACCACAGTGTCAGAACCATGAATATCGCCCGTTATATCGCAGCTCTCGAGCACGCCGACAAAGATATGGCAGCTCTTCTCGGGCTTCTGGCGCGCTTCACGCCCTCGGAGATAAGTAATGTCCTGCCGCTTCTGGATAAAGGCGAAGATTTTAAAAAACAGTTCGGCAAAAATTTTGAAAACCTCATCGTAAACAACGATTTCAGCACCGTTGAAGTGCAGATCGCAAACGACGCCAACTGCCTTGAGGCGATGGGAGCTATCGGCATCATAAGGCATTTTTATCGCGGCGCTTCTGAAAAGCTTCCTTTGAAGTTGCTCATAAAGAACTTCGCTGACAAAGTGACTAAACTGCACGTATCGATAGGCACACAAACCGGCAAAAACATGGCAGCCGAGCGCCAGAACTTCATTTCGACATTTTTGAACAGGCTCAAGGGCGAAACTGTCTGGGAAAACATATAATAAAAATTATTGCGTAAGTTTACCGCGGTTATCGCACGAAACGTTGAACCAGGGGAGGAACCATGAATATCTGTATTCTTAAAGTTATGTTCGTCTGCTTATTTACTTCATTCGCGAATAAATACGTCCTTTAATCATTAAAATAAAATAAAAATTTTACCGGTTACGGTCACTGGCGGTTCATTATGGAAAAAAATATAAGCGTTTTCGAACTGGACGCGGGCATGAAATTAAGCAAGCCCGTATACGTCGACGGAACTCATATAATCCTGATTAACAAGGATGTTACGCTCGACGCGTCGAATATCGATATGCTTCAGCAGCTCGGGATCATCTATGTTTTTATATACGACGATCCAAGATCGGCCGGCGCGGCGGGCCCGAAACAGCAGGCCGTTAAGAACTGGACGCCCCCGGCGCACGACGCCGGCGTCAAAAAAAGCGCCGTATCTTCGGGAAAGATACTCGTCGTCGATGACGAGCCTGAAATATGCCTGTACATAAAAGAGGTCCTCGAAAACAGCGGTTATACGG
>MGFH01000247.1:1157-5467 GCA_001791795.1 Candidatus Wallbacteria bacterium GWC2_49_35 | reverse complement strand
GACAAAAACTTAATAGACTCTTACTTCAAAAAAGAAAACTCCAATTTTTCCGATTATTCTTTCGCGATGCTTTACGCATGGTCGGCGCATAATACCCTATTCCACAGGCGCGTCGGCGATTCGCTGGTCGTCGCGCGCGCGCTGCGGGCAAAGATCGACCTTCTCTATCCGCCGCTCGGCGCCGGCGACGCGGCCTCGTTCGAATCCGCCATATCATATTGCGCGGGAATTTTCGAAGAAATATTCGCAAAGCGTCAGGCCGCGTCAGTCGAAAAATTCTCGTTTAAAATATTGAGCATAGACGAAAATAAGATCGATATGCTAAAAAATCTCGATATAAAAAATTTTAAAATCGAATTACACGAAGATCTTCCTGACTACATATACGAATATCAGAAATTGATAGACCTTTCCGGCAAAAAATACAAAAACAAACGCGAAAACATAAATAAGTTCATCAGAATTTATCCGAATTACACTATAGAGCCTATCTGCGAAGAAAACACGCCGGAGATCATGCAATTTTTGTCGCGCTGGTATACCGATAACAAACCTGAAAGAACCATACATCTGTCCGAACTTTTCGACGTGAACACGGTCAATTTCGAAAAAAATTACGTACTCGAATCCTATCAGAGCCGTAAAATGCTGCGCAACTTCAACGAGCTCGGCCTTAAAGGCAAATGTATAAAATTATATTCCAGCATAGTCGGTTTCATTATAGGCGAACAAACAAATTCAGATACCTTCACCGTCCTGATTGAAAAGGTCAACAATGATTTTTTCGGTCTGTCGCAGCTTCTATTCCGCGAGTTCCTTTTGAAAAACGCCGGCGCTGAATTCGTAAATACTTCTGACGATTCAGGCATGCCGGGCCTTAAAATAATGAAGGAATCATATCAGCCTTTATACCTGAAAAAAAGATACTTTTTAAGACTCATTAACCATTGACAAATTTAATCTTTCAGGATATAATAACGGCCGTAAATGGCTAAATCAACAACCTTATTGAGTGTACATACCGCAACGGTCAGGCAGATATGAATCACAAAAAAACCAAAATTTCCATATCCCCTAAAAGCAAAGATAAAATTCTGGAGCATATTAATCGCTGTTCTATTTCAGAAGAAAGTAAAACGGCTATAATGAACTGCGATTTCCAGAAGATCGAATACTTCCCCGAATACCGCGAGATCAGCATCAGGCTGCGTTCCGCGGAGATCACCAGCTCCAGGGATTTCCAGCCCGTCATAACTTACTTCAAAAAAATGCTTCCGGGCATCGACAGCGTCAATTTCGACATAAGTTTCGAAAAACCCGTTACCGCCGAACTCGTGATAAGCCGTCTGTGGGAAGACGTCGTGGCTTATATAATCAAGTTCAGCCCGTCCTGCCAGGTATGGCTTCCTGGCTGCGCCGCCTCGCTTCTAAACGAATCGACCATAAGGATCGAAACTTCTGACGAAACCGGATTTTACACGCTGAAAGACCGCGGCGTCGATAAGAACATCGAAAAATATCTTCTCGACAAATACGGCCTCGCCTGCCGTGTTTTCATAGATAAATCAAATTACAAAAATGAAAAGATCGACGGATTCGAGTATAAAGACCCCGTAGAACCCAATCAGACAAACGGTGCTTCGCACGAAAATAGAGGCGCGGTTCCCGTGAGCACTATAAATAACGGCAGCCCTTCCCCCGCAAAGGCGCCCGCGCCCGTTCAGCCTCCGAAACCGGCCCCCGCGGCAGCCAGACCCGAAGCTCCGCCCGCGCCCGCTGACGACGGCGTCATATTTGGCAAAAAGATACGCGACAATATAAAGCCATCAAAGATAACCACGCTCCTCGAAGAGGCAAAAAACGTCCTGATCGAAGGCATAGTCATCAGCGCCGACTCGCGCACATTAAAATCGGGGAAAATACTCACGGCTTTTTCAGTCAGCGACCTCAACGACACCATCGTCTGCAAGATATTTTCCGAGGCCGGCAAAAACCCGAAATTAGAGCCCGGTAAAGTTGTGCGCGTATGCGGCAACATAAAATTCGATACATTCGAAAAAGACATGATCATGATGGTCAACGACGTCAATAAAGGCGAACTTAAAAAACGCCAGGACAAAGCCGAACGCAAAAGAGTCGAGCTGCACGCCCATTCGAAGATGTCCGCGCTCGACGGCATGACCGATATCACCGAATTCGTCAAACTCGCCTCCTACTGGGGCCATAAATCCGTCGCCCTGACCGATCACGGCGTCGTGCAGGGCTTTCCCGAATTTTACGAAGCGGCCAAAAAAAATAATATCAAGCCGATATTCGGCATGGAAGGCTATCTTATCGACGACAGCTATGCCGGCGTCACGAAAGGCGACAAACTCAAGATCAAGCCGCCGTCGCCCTACCACATAATAATTCTGGCGACAAACTACACCGGACTTAAAAATTTATACCGGCTGGTTTCGGCGTCTCACATAGATTATTATTATAAAAAACCGCGCCTGCCGCGCTCAAAACTCCTCGAGCTCCGCGAAGGCATTCTGCTTGGAACGGCCTGCGAGGCTGGAGAACTGATTAGAGGCATACTAGCCGGGAAAACCGACGCCGAGATCGAAGAAATAGTGAATTTTTACGACTATTTAGAGGTCCAGCCCATCAGGAACAACAACTTCATGATCGAAAAATTCAACGACAAGATCAGCTCTGCCGATGATCTTATCGTTCTTAACAAAAAGATATACGAGCTCGGACAAAAGTATGAAAAGCCCGTCTGCGCGACCTCGGACATGCATTATTTAAATCCCGAGGACGCCATCTATCGTAAGATCCTCTTCGCCGGCCAGAAGTATCAGGACGTCGAAAACGCCTGCGAGCTTTACTTTCCGACCACCGATGAGATGCTCGCCGAATTTTCGCATCTGGGCGAGGACGCCGCGCGAGAGGTGGTCATCGAAAATCCTTACAAAATAAGCGAAATGATCGAAAGCCTGGTCCCGACCCCGCGCGAAAACGCCTTCCCCGAAATGGAAGGCGCCGACGAAAAGATTCGCACGATGTCCTACGCGAATGCGGAGGAAATTTACGCCTCGCCGCTGCCGCCGACGGTTCAGAAACGCCTCGACTACGAGCTCAACTGCATCATCAAGAACGGTTTCTCGACGCTTTACCTTATCGCGCACGAACTCGTAAAAAAATCTCTCGAAGACGGCTATATCGTCGGTTCCCGCGGCTCGGTAGGTTCGTCGCTTGCGGCCACTTTCACCAACATAACCGAGGTCAATCCACTGCCGCCGCACTATATCTGCCGAAAAAAAGAATGCAGGTACTCCGAATTTTTCGAAGACTCCGCGCTCAATTCCGGCTACGATTTGCCCGATAAAATATGCCCTAAATGCGGCGCACCGCTGAAAAAAGACGGCCATAAGATACCATTCGAGGTCTTTCTCGGCTTCGAAGGCGATAAAACCCCCGATATCGATCTTAACTTTTCCGGCGAATACCAGCCGACCATTCACAAGTACACCGAGGTCATTTTCGGCGAAAAACAGGTATTCCGCGCCGGCACGATCTCGACCATCGCCGACAAGACCGCCTTCGGCTTCGTTAAAACTTATCTCGACGAGCGGCAGATGACCAGGCGGCCGGCCGAAATGAACAGGCTTTCGATCGGCTGCAGCGGCGTGAAGCGCACCACCGGCCAGCATCCCGGCGGCGTTATGATCATACCGAAAGGGCGCGACGTTCATGAATTCACGCCGATCAACTATCCCGCCAACGATAGAAGCGGCGGCACCATCACGACCCATTTCGACTATAACGCGATCGATAAAAAATTATTGAAGCTCGACCTGCTCGGCCATGACGACCCGACGTTCATAAAAATGCTTCAGGATTTCACGGGCGTCAACGTCTACGAGATACCATTCGACGACCGAAAGACGCTGTCGCTGTTTTCAGGGCTTTCCGCCCTCGGAATAAGCTCTGACGACATAAACGGCGTCAGGACCGGCACGCTCGGCATCCCCGAATTCGGCACATCCTTCGTCCGCGGAATGCTCGAAGAAACGCTCCCGAAGTCCTTCGGCGAGCTGGTGCGCATATCGGGCTTTTCGCACGGCACCGACGTATGGCTGAATAACGCTCAGTCCTACATCAAATCAGGCGAGGCGCAGCTTACCGAAACCATCTCGGTGCGCGACGACATAATAAACTACCTCATAGAGCATAAAATGCCGAACAAAATTTCTTTCGACATCATGGAAAACGTCCGCAAGGGCAAGGGCCTCAAACCTGATATGGTAGAGGCTATGAGACAG
>MGFH01000247.1:0-1032 GCA_001791795.1 Candidatus Wallbacteria bacterium GWC2_49_35 | reverse complement strand
AGGGACTTTCATCGTTCGACGCGTCCATAGTGCTTAAGGGGCGCGAATATATCCTCAACGCCATGAACAACGTTGCGATCAAAGGCAAGGAAGCGACCGCGAAAGAAGGCGACCTGTGCGTCGTTCTCGAGATCGTCCTCGAGGCGCTCGCGCGCGGCGTCAAATTTTATCCCGTCAGTCTCTACGAATCGCACTCCGAAAAATTCGTTATCAAAAATAACGACGGACTTATCTGCCCGTTCAGTTCAGTGCAGGGCCTCGGCGAAAAAGCGGCACACATGATATATGAAGAGGCGCAGAAAGATCCGTTCATCTCCGTAGAAGATTTCAAGGACCGCACGGGCGTATCGAAAAGCGTAATAGAAGTGCTCGACGGCATAGGTTCGTTAAAATCGCTCCCAAAAACCGACCAGCTGTGCTTTTTCGAATAAAATCCGAATGACTTTTTCGAAAAATTTTCGAGCAATTATAAATATATAACGAAAAAGTACCGCATCGGTCAAAAAAATTTGGTATAATATAAATAGGTGGTTTAATTTTATTCCCCCACCTGATTAAATTTTTATCATAAATTTTTTTAATGTTTGAAAAAGTACGAAACGGAGGCCGATATGTCAGGACCGTATAAAGCGGACGACTCGAGTGCAATTAAATTCTATTCGCTGGTAGTGATTATGATCCTTGTCGTGGGCGGATTGATCTACGCGATCTATTTTTCCGGCGGCGGCAGGCGTACGCAGACCGATTCCGGCGATTCGGATGAAGGCTTTACCTACGGTAAAAGGCCCACTAAAACGCCGTCCACTACTCCCGGCAAAACCCCGTCCATGTCGCGCGACGCTCAAAACGAGGCCGCGCTCGACTCCATTTTCGCCGGTTCGCGCAAAACACCCGGCAAGCATAAGTTCTCTCATGTGGCCGCCGTGCGCTCTCTTTCTTCTTTCACCTGGGACGACAGCAGTTACTACGAAGAGACCATAAAGCCCTTAGAACCCATGGAAAAGGGATCGTTCGACAATTATTACGACAATA
>MGFH01000246.1 GCA_001791795.1 Candidatus Wallbacteria bacterium GWC2_49_35 | reverse complement strand
TCAATTTCAAAGAACATAACTTCGAGGCCGCGGAGTCTGAGTTCAAAAAAGTGATCGCCAGAGACGCCGGCAATATCGAGGCTAATTACCACCAGGCGCTTATCGAGATAGCCCACGCCAAATACAACGACGCTATCGTCAGGCTGAAAAAGATCTCGCTCAACCGCAACACATCCGATACCTTCGCGAAACTAGCCGAGGCGCTCTATAAGTCCGAACATTACGAACAGGCCCTCGAAGAAGCGGCTAACGCGCTTAAAAAAGATCCGAATAACACCGACGCCCACTACTATCTCGGCCTCGCCCAGAAAGAGCTGAAACGCTACCGCGACGCAGAAGCCAGCTTCATGCGCTGCTGCGAGATAAACCCGAAATATTACAGGGCGCAGTTCGAACTCGGCATCATCTATAACGAAGAAGGAAAGGTGCTCGAGGCTAAAACCATATTCGACAGCATCGAACAAAACATCACCGAAGCCGATATGCCCGAATTCTATTACAACAAGGCGCAGGTGCTCACCAGGGTAGGCGACATCGAAGGCGGCATCAAAATGTTCTACCAGGCCATCGGCCTTGCGCCTAAATTCGACCGCGCGCTGTGGGAACTCGGATACGCGCTCATAAAGGCCGGACGCTCAGATGAGGCCATTAAAACGTTTGAACGCCTCCTTGAGCTCGACAATAAGAACAGCCAGATCCTCTACGAACTCGGCTCGCTTTATTCGCTCATGCCCGGCGACGAAAGCAAGAAAAAAGCGCTCAAATACATGCACGATTTCGTCAGCCGCGAACCCGAAGCGCCCATGGGTTATTACTACCTCGGAAAACTCTACCAGCAGACTTTCCACGAGACAAAGGCGATCGAGTTCTATGAAAAGGCGGTCGAATATAAACCTGAACTCACCGATGTCAATTTCGAACTCGGCAAACTCTACCGGTTCATCAGAAAACCCGAAAAAGCCATCGCCCACCTGCTTAAGGTCATAAAGAAAAATTCCGCCAACGCCGAGGCTCTCGCCGAGATAGCCATGGCGACCTACGATAAAAAACTCTACGAAGAATCGATCGAATGGTTCGAAAAGGCGCTCAAGACAAAACCCGACGACGCCGGCATGCTCGCGAAACTGGCCTCTATATATAACGAGTCCGGAAAACTTAAAGAAGCCGCCTCGGCCTACGACAAACTTCTCGAACTCTCCGATAAAGACCACGCGGTGACATACGCCCTGGCCGATATCAACTACAGGCTCGAAAAGCTCCAGACGGCCTTCGAATTGATCAAAACCGCCCTGGAGGCGTCGCCTAACGATAAAAAATACCTCAACCTCAAAGGCAGAATACTCTTCGCGCTTGAACGTGACGACGAGGCCGCCATGGCCTTCGAGATCGTTCTGGGCTCGGACGGCAAGAACCAGGACGCCCTTTATAACATCGGCCTGGCTAAAAAACGCGGCGGCTCGCCCGACGAAGCTATATTATACTTCAAGCGTGCTGTCGAGGCAAACCCCGCCCACGTCGAATCATACGTCAATCTCGCCGAAATATACAGGCAGCGCGAAGATATGGAAAGCGCCATAGGGCTCATCGAACAGGCCGCCGCTGCCAGCCCCGAATCAGACGCGCTTTTCTACCAGCTCGGCGTTTATTACAAGGACGCTAAATACTACGAAAAAGCCCTGTCCACCTTCCAGAAGGCGGCCGCCCTTAACCCGGCCAACAGCGAAGCGCTTTTCGAAACGGCGCTCATATCGTACTTCAAAAAATCATACGCCGACGCGCTTAACGCCCTTAAAAAGGCCGCGGCGGCCAGCCCCGGCGATCACAAGATATTCGCTCTTGCGGGGGAAATTTACTTTAAATGCGAGCGCTTCGACGAGGCGCGCCAGGAGCTCAAAAAAGCGCTGGCGATAAATCCCGCGCTTTCCGGAGCTAACTATTACCTCGGCAGGATATTCATGGCGTCGAAGGAATACAGCGAGGCCATCGCGCAGTACGAAAAAGCGATCGAGACCGGGCAGGCCGGCTTCGAATGCATGAGCGCTCTGGCGGAGGCTTATCAGGCCATGGAAAACTATCCGGAAGCCGTCAAACATTATAAAAAAGCCGTCGACGCCTCTAAAAACGATCCCGTACCCGTCGCGGCCCTCGCCGATCTTTACTTTAAAACCGGCGATTTCGATAACGCCATCACGCTTTACCGCGAGCTTAAAACGAAGAAGACTGGCGATTACGCGGCCGTGCTTTCTAAATTGTCGCAGTGCTACTTCAATAAGCAGATGTGGTACGATGTTATCGAAACCGGCAACGAATTGCTCGAAATAAAACCGGACGACCTCGAAACGCTGTTCACAGTCGCCGAGGCCTCCGAAGAAGGCCAGAACGCCACTCAGGCCGAAAACTACCTGCGCAAGATAATCGATTTTCACCACGACAATATCGAGGCGCGCCTCAAACTCGGAGCGCTTTATACCAGACAGAAAGATTACGACGCGGCCATTATCCAGTATAAAGAATCACTTAAGATCAACGAGAACAGGATCGACGCTAACCTCGAACTAGGCCGCCTGTACAAGATCAAAAACTTCACCAGCGAGGCTATCGAACAATTCCGTAAAATTTCTTCGATGAGCCCGAACAATTACGACGCGCGCTTCAATCTCGCGGTCACCCTGTTCGAAAATTCGCTCTTCGAAGACGCGCGCGAAGAATTCGAAAAGATCATTAAACTCACGCCGAAACAATACCAGCCTTACTATTACCTCGGCATGATCAACGAAGAAAAAGGCATGATGAACGAGGCTATTTCCGAATACAAGGCCGCCATCGCCCAGAAACACGACTTCGTCGACGCGCACTTTAAACTCGCCGAAGTATACCAGAAGAAGATGCTCACCGAAGAAGCTATTTCTCACTTCAAAGAGGTCATTAAGTACGACGAGAAAAACTTCGAGGCGCACTTCAAACTCGGTCAGGCCTACCGCGATAAAGGTATGATGGACGAGGCCGTGAGCGAAAATATCGCCGTCATTACTCACGCGCCCATCGATTCGCCCTACGCCGAACGCGCGCGCCAGCTGATCAAACCACAGGCGAAAACCAGCTTCTGGAAAAAGTTTTAACTTTAAATAGATAACAGATAATAGAAAACAGAAAATAGAAACGGTAATCAAAAAAAGGGGAGTGGAAAGGCCGATGGCCCTTCCTCTCCCCTTTTGATCCCCTCTCTATCCCTGATGTTAAATCATCGCAGCTAGGGCTGCGATGATTTGTCGCATTGCCATAAAAGTCCGTTTCACGGACTTTTATGGCAGGCGAAAGCCGCTGCCACTGTCTTGGCTTTTGATGGCTTTGTGCCGGGAAGCTTTGTCATGAAATCTTTCTATAAGTTATCCGAAATATTAATAAACAGGCAAAACGAAAAGTGCTTTTATTTTGGTGTGTTTACCGTGAGCCGGAATATTGACTCGCTGATATGCCTTAATGCCTTGAAGGCGCAGACGCGAAGCGTCTGCGCCTGCTGCCGTGACAGAAGTAAAGGAGAACAACTGAAAAATAAAAAAGAAGTTTATGACAAGACAGAACGGGCGCGAAGATTAGAACTAAAGCCGGGAGCGGAAAGCGGCCGGCAAATTGAATTAAAGCGTCAGGCAATTCAGGGGTAGATGGAGGGGCTATGGGGAGGAAGAAGGGGCTATAAGTCCCTTCTTCCTCCCCATCAAAAAAAGTCTTCTTATTCTTCGCCGTTCATCGATTTTACGAGCCTGTCGACAAACTCCTGAGCGGGGAGGAGCTTATCTTCGGACGGGACGAATTTTATTTTGTACATGTCTTTGATCAATTTCATTTTATAGTTGCTCAGTACGAGTTCTATTATCTTCAGGCCCTGCGGGTCCCAGCCGAACGAGCCGAAAACGCCGCCGGTCTTGCCTTTCAGTTCGACGGTGGCCAGGAAGAATAAAAAGTCCCATATGGGTTTGAGAACCGTCGAACAGATCGTCGAAGAGCCGATCAGCAAGGCGTCGGAAACCGCTATTTCTTTTATGACGTCGGCCATCTGCGACTCGCTCATGGCGAAGGGGATCTCGGCGACGAAGGTTTTTACGCCGCGCAGTTTCAGCAGCGATTCGATGTGGTAAGCCATTTTCATGGTGCTGCCGTACATCGACGAATAAACGATCACGGCTTTTTTGCATTCCGCCGAGGGGGCCGAGAAGCTCCAGTCGATGTAGCATTTTACGTGGCGGGCGATATCCGCGTTTACCAGAGGGCCGTGCGAGGGCAGCAGGAGGTTTATCGGAAGGCTCTTGATCTTTTCGCACGCCGAGACAACCTTCGTGCTGTACACGCGCATTATGATCTCGAAATATATCTTGAACTGTTTGAAATAATCATCTTCAAATTCGGCGCGGTCCATATCGCCCGAGTAAAGTCCTTTTTTCTGACAGTAGTGCGCGCCGAAAGCGTCGCAGGTGAAAAGCGCTTTTTCTTCGGCGTAATAGGTGAACATCGTGTCAGGCCAGTGCAGAAAGGGCGCTGAAACGAATTTCAGCGTCTGAGACGGTCCGAGCTTTATCTCGGTCGTATCGTCGGCCTTTATGAAATCGAGTTTCGAATTAAACGAATTATTCAGAAAGTTCTCGGCCGCTTTGGATATGACGATCTTCGCTCCGGGCGCTAGTTCCAGCAGTTTCAAAAGCGAGCCCGCGTGGTCGAGCTCGTTGTGCTGTATGACGATATAATCGATCTTCGAAGGGTCGATCACCTGCTTTATATTTTCGATGAACTCGCCGAAGAATTTGAGCTTGACGGTGTCGATGACGACGTTCTTCTCGCCCGTTATAAGGAAAGAGTTGTAGGTCGTGCCGTGCATCAGAGGCATCAGAAGGTCGAATACCTTCAGATCCGGATGCTTTACGCCCACGCTGTATAAGGTGTCGCTGATTTTGATCGCTGGCATTGCGGTTCCTCTTTTCCGATTAATTAAAGTATTATGATTTACTAATATATCTTTCCGGTATATTCATCGCCGGACCAAAAACTCGAGGCTATTATATCAGAATTCGCCGTAAATTTCAAATGAAACCGATTGGAAACAAAGAAAAAATATTGAAAAATCAGGTAAAACTCTTGAATTTATTAATAAAATCTGGTATCATTAGGTATAAAATTTTACCGTCAGGCCGCTTCATTTTATATTACAGGCGAGCCTTTTAATTCTAAGGGGGAAATTATTTAATGTCGAACTCAAACGGAACGGCCGGCGCCTCGCCCGCGAAACCCGCGGCTGAAAATGCACCCGCGGTCAACCCATCCAATTTTATAAAAGATATCATCGCCGAAGATCTTAAAACAGGCAAGCACGCATCCATCGTAACGCGCTTTCCGCCGGAGCCCAACGGCTACCTGCACATAGGCCACGCCAAATCGATATGCCTGAACTTCGGCCTGGCGAAGGAATACGGCGGCCGCTGCCACCTGCGCTTCGACGACACCAACCCCTGCAAGGAAGATATCGAATATATCGAATCCATCGAGCGCGACGTCAGATGGCTCGGCTTCGACTGGAAGGAGAACCTCTATTACGCTTCCGACTACTACGACAAACTTTACGAATACGCCGTGGCGCTTATTAAAATGGATAAGGCCTACGTGTGCGAACTCTCCGGCGACGAAATGCGCGAATACCGCGGAACGCTCACCGAGGGCGGAAAAGAAAGCCCCCACAGAAACAGGCCCGTCGCCGAAAGCCTCGATCTTTTCGAACGCATGAAAAAAGGCGAGTTCGAAGATGGAAAACTCGTCCTGCGCGCCAAGATCGATATGAACTCGCCCAACATAAATATGCGCGACCCGATAATATATCGCATCAGGCACACCGCGCACCACCGAACCGGCGACAAATGGTGCATCTATCCGATGTACGATTTCACGCACTGCGTTTCCGACGCCATCGAAAAAATAACCCACTCGATATGCACGCTCGAATTCGAAGACCACAGGCCCTTATACGACTGGTTTCTCGACGTGCTCAAAACCGAATGCCATCCTCGCCAGATCGAGTTCGCCCGCCTCAACCTTACCTATACAGTCATGAGCAAGCGAAAGCTGCTCGAGCTCGTCGACAAAAAATACGTCGGCGGCTGGGACGATCCCCGCATGCCGACGATATCGGGCCTTCGCAGGCGCGGCTACACTCCCGGGGCCATCCGTAATTTCTGCGAAATGATAGGCGTGGCAAAATCTAACAGCACGGTCGATTTCGCCATGCTCGAATACTGCCTGAGGGAAGATCTTAATAAAAGGGCGCTGAGGGTCATGGGCGTTATGAAGCCGCTGAAGCTGGTTATAACGAATTATCCCGACGGCGCCGTCGAAGAGCTCGACGCGCAGAACAACCCCGAGGACGAAAGCGCCGGCACCAGAAAAATACCTTTCTCGAAGGTGCTTTATATCGAGAGCGACGATTTTCGCGAAGACCCGCCGAATAAATTCTTCAGGCTCGCCCCCGGCCGCGAGGTACGCCTGAAACATGCCTATTATATCAAATGCGAAAGCGTTATAAAAGATGAAAAAGGCGATATCGTTGAACTGCGCTGCACATACGATCCCGCCACAAAGGGCGGATGGTCGGACGACGGGCGCAAGGTACAGGGTACACTTCACTGGATTTCGGCGGCCCACGCCATATCTTGCGAGGTGCGCCTCTACGATCAGCTGTTCACCAAAACCAATCCCGACGAAACTTCCGCCGGCGACTATAAAGAAAATCTGAACGCCGGCTCGTTCACGTCGCTCTACCCGTGCTACGTGGAACCCGGCCTCAAAACGGCGAAACCTGAAGACCGCTTCCAGTTCTTAAGGCAGGGGTATTTCTGCGCCGACGCCGATTCGACGCCCGAAAAAATCGTATTCAACAGGACGGTCACGCTCGTGGACACGTGGGCGAAGCTCGAAAAAAAGATGCAGGTAAAAAAATAAATATATCGGGGGTATGAAGTGATCAAAACCGAAATCGGCGACATCGCCGGCCATATCTGGAAACATCTCGACAAGGAAGGCGAAACCGCATATTCAGAGCTCAAAAAGGCGATCATCGAAAAGCACGCGATCGAGGATTATTTTTTTGTAATGGCCATAGGCTGGCTTCTTCGCGAAAACAACATCATCATCGTCAACGACGGAATAAAATTCGACAACTCAAAGGTAAAGATCCAGTAACCGCCCGCATACAAAATGCTGAAAGGAAAACAATAAATTGAAGATACTAGTGTCAAACGACGACGGGATCCACGCCAGCGGGCTGCACGACCTCGCCGAGGCGCTCTCCGGCGGCCATGAGGTTTACGTGGTCGCCCCTGAATCTGAAAAATCGGCCACCAGCGCCGCTATAACGCTTCACAACCCGCTGCGTTTCAGAGAATACAACTCGAAAAAATCGACCGCCGTCAAAAAATATTATTACGTGAACGGCACTCCCGCCGACTGCGTAAAACTCGGCGTCAAGGTTATAATGCCTTCGCTCGGGGTCACGCCGGACCTTATAATTTCAGGAATAAACCACGGTCCTAACATCGGGCTCGATATAAGGTATTCCGGCACGGTAGCGGCCGCCTACGAAGGGCTTTTTATGAATTTTCCATCGATCGCGGTTTCAATAGCTTCCTACATGCCCGATCCCGAATATCCGAGCGCGTCGGCTTTCATTATAGACAATATCAAAAGCCTTCGTGACCGCTGCGTTGAGCACGGCAACCGCTTCCTGCTCAATATCAACGTGCCGTCGAAAAAGACCGGCGAGATCAAGGGCCATAAAATAACGCGCATAAACAATTTCCGATATGACGATTCGTATAAAAAGATCGACGCACCGTCTTCGGGCGCCTATTACTGGCTTTCCGGCAAGCGCGAGATCACCGAGGTGGACGATAACACCGATTTCACAGCGGTTGAAAACGGGTATATTTCCATAACGCCGCTGCAGATAGATCAGACCGACTACAGGGCGCTGGAATCATTCAACAAACTGTAAAAATATATCGAAAATTCATCGAATAAACCGGAGGTAATCATAATGAATATAATCGAAAAATTGAAAGAAATGAATATAGAACTTCCCAAACCGGCGGCGCCCCTTGCGGCTTACGTACCGGTGGTCATATCCGGCGGCGCGGCTTACGTATCGGGCCAGCTTCCCGTTAAAGACGGAAAAGTGGTTTATAGCGGAACGTTTGGAAACGACATCAGCATCGAGGACGGTCAGAAAGCCGCTCAGCTTTGCGCCGTCAATATCCTCGCGGCCCTTTCCGGCGCCCTCGGCGGCGACCTCGGCCGAGTCGGCCGTCTGGTCAAGATCTCCGGATTCTGCTCGGCCACTTCCGATTTCAAAGACCATCCGAAGGTCATTAACGGGGCTTCCGAATTTTTCAAGAGCGTTATGGGCGATAACGGCGCTCACGCGCGTGCGGCCCTGGGAGTTTCGTCGCTTCCGCTCGGCGCCGCCGTCGAAATAGAAGCCATCTTCAAGATCGACTGATCCGGCTTTAGCCCGGTCAGAGGCCGGTTTCAACTTAATATGGAAAATATATAAGCTCCGCGTTCTTATTGCCGATAATTAATATGGGCGGTTACGCCCGTTTTATAGTATGGTATTGATTATATAATTAGTTTAGGAGTTAAGAATTATGGAGCAGCAACCCGTTATAGATCTTCAGAAATTAATAGGGCTGATCAACGATCCGTCGGCTAAAATAAAGATCGACGGGCTTCGCGCGATCGACAATATTAAAGACTGGTCGGTTTATTCAGTTTCCGAAATAAAGCAGCTATTCGAAATTCTGGACCAGAATATCAATTATCCGCGTTCCGACGTACGCCTTCACGTCGAGCACGCTCATACGCGCGTTAAAAAGGCGCTGAGCGAATTAATGACGAGCAATCCGCTCGATTTCGCGTCTTCCATATCCGAAGAACTGGTCTCCGACGAAGAGCCCGACGCCGCTTCGAAAAGTCATGGAGGCAGACACTCCGCGCCGGCGGCCAAAAACGTAAAATCATACGCCAGAGAGAATCTTGATAATTCGTCTTCGGCGATCGCTTCGAGCGTCGAAACCGTCGAATCTTCCGGCGGCAATGAGTCTCCGGAGCCTCCGCCCGACGCCCCGACATCGCGTGAGGCAAAGAACGCCGCGATGAAGTCGAAGGCCTCCTCTAAGCCTAAACCCCAGATGATAGTGGTTTACGCGAGCCCCGAATCGAGGCTCGCCAAATATTTTCTCACGCTCGTGTCGATTGCGGTTTTCGCGGTTTTCCTGTTCGTGGCTTATCCGCAGATAACGGCCAACACCGACGCCGGAAAAATAGCCATGGGCATGACCGCGGCATATCTTTTCTTCCTTTTGTGCCCGGTTACCTACGTCAGCTCCGGAACCAAGATACGCATCGCCCTGATTTCCCTCATAGGAACCGTTTTCTACCTTTGCTTCGCCTCCGGGCTGGGCGTGGATTTCCAGCTCGCCGAACGGCTCAAACAGCTTAATCTGTCTCCGATGCCGGAAACTTTCAATCTCAACGAATTTATAATCAAAATAAGCATACTGCTCACCATCGTTTCCGCCACTATAATTTTTCTGGCCGACGATCACCTCGGCCGCGGCTTCAGAATATTTCTTTTCATGCTGGGCGCCTATTCAATGGCTTCAATAGGAGAGAATTTAATGACCAGCGCCGGCGTAAAGGAAATATTCCTCGAAAACGGAGGCGTGGGACAGAAGATACCGTTCATTTATCTGAAGCCGTTTTATTTCGCGGCCAATATTTTCCTTCCCGTTTGCCTGATAACTCTCGCTTTCGAGTTTTTAAGCGACCTTTTCGAGTTCTCGTTCAGGAAGCTTTTCACGACCTTTACCAGCGCGGTCCTGATCGCGGGTTCGTGCGCGTTTTTCTTTTATTATCTCAACGATTTTTCGGTGGTAAACGTTTCGAACATCGTTTTCGCCCAGACTATCAACATCGATAAAATCTCATCATCCGATTTTTACGGCTCGGTGCATATGTTCATAGCGCAGAAGGGCGATATCAAAGAGTCCGTGCTCGACAGGCTCCGCGTGGCGCGCGCCGAAATATACGCAAATACGGAAGTGGAACCCGAGAATAAGGCGCCCGAAAAAATACTTCCGGGCCCGCTTAAAAACCCCTGCATTTCGCCGAACGGATACTACCTGGCCTTCGTTTCCTACGACGGGAAAAAATCAGACATAATGTTTTATAATCTTAAGACGCGCGGCGAGACCAAAGCCGTCGTCGACGACGGCGCCTTCAACGATTTCCCGGTATTTTCGCCGGCATCCGACAAGATCGCGTTCATCTCGAATAAAAGCGGCGCGGACAACATTTACGTGATCAATATAGACAAGAGCGGACTGAAGCAGATCACCAATACCGCCACGCAGAAATCCCACCTGGTATGGGCTCCGCAGAGAAACTCGATTTCATATCTTGAAAACGGCGCGCTGATAAGGCTTCCTCTGGAAACCGGAAAGAACGAGTTCAACGATCCCAGGGAAAAGGCCAAACTGCTGGTGAGCGTCGCGGAAAAACTCGTGCCAAATATCAAGCTGCAGTGCGATATTTCGACGTTAAAGCCCGACCTGGTGAACATAAAGTATAAAACGGCCAGCAAAAATCTGGCCGAGGTCTTCCAGGAGATCGCCACCATAATGATCTCCGCTGTAAAGGTTTTCGAGGAGACCAGCGGCATCGAAAAAATATGCGTCAGCGTAAGTTATTTCAACGACCGCATCGAAATAACGACGTTTCCGGCTATCATAAAGCAGAATTTAGAGGACGTGAAATTCGTTAACGCCGAGCGCATAAAGATATGGCTTAAGAACTCGACGGTTTACGTGAACGAAAAGGCGAAAATCTTCGAATGATGATCATTACCGGGGGCCTTCGGGCCCGCATGATCTTTTCAGCATCGAATTAACGACCATCGGAAAGATAATAAAACCCAATAATATAAGGCCTTCGGCGAGCAATATAAGCTGCATCGGAGGCCTTATTCCTTTTGACAGATACCATTCGCCGTTGGCCGCGGCGACTATTATGAAGTTATTCAAGAAATGCGCTATCATCGGCGGAATTATCGAGCCGGTGCTGATCTTCAGCAGGCTCAGGTAGAAGCCGATTATCGCCGTAGGCAGGAACCGGTAGACAGAGAAGTGGAATACTCCGAAAAGGACTCCGCAGATAAGCGCGGAACTGAACGCGCTGTACCTTTTTACCAGAGTGGTCAATATCATGCCACGAAACATCACTTCTTCGCAGAATGCCGGCAGAAGAGCCGTTATGACGGCGATAGAAAAGAAGGCGCCCGGCGTGCGGGCCGTTATGGCTTTCTGGAGCTGCTTGAGAAGCTCGTCGGGCGGGCTGGAGAAAAGTGACTGGAATATGGTGACCACCGTCGTGAAGCCGAAGCCGCACAGCGCGGCGAAAAATGCGAAAGCAAGGGTGCCGAACCCGATGGTCCTGAACCCGATGGTTTTAAGGAAATCGCCGTGTATGAGTTTTACGAATATGAACGAAGGCAGGAATATCAGCAGGATCTCGGTGATCAGCAGTCCAGTCTTGATCTCGAAAAACGTCTGCGCGAAGGAGCCGGCGTAATAAAGCAGCACCAGCTGGAGAATGAAGAAGAGTTTGAGCAGGTTCATTTCCTGGTTGATCTTAAGGCTCTTGTATTTCCAGAAGAAGAGCACGTCCATGTCTTCGGAAGGCCTGAAAAGAACGTGCTCCGAGGAGAAGGTCTTCGCAGCGGCGATAAGCGTTATCACCGAAAGCGCCAGATTGACGCAGAATGCGATAAGCGCGTGCGACAGCTGATAATTGCCCGTCAGCATGCCTTTCATCAGCAGCGTCAGATTGACTATCGGAATGAAGGCGTTCGAAGCGTTCAGCGAATATCCGGGCAGCAGCGAAACCATAGGCGGCAGCATGAATATCAGCAGTACCGGGGTCATGTAGTTCTGCGCTTCCTTGAAATTGCGCGCGAAGATGGCTATCTGCATCATAAGCGCCGACATAATGCATGCGGCTGGAACCATGAAAACGAAGATGGCGATCACCGCGGACGGCGATATCGAAAAATTGACCATATTGGCCAGCCGCGAGGCCGACGCGATTTTCTGTATAACGAAAAACCCGTGCGTCGCGGTCAGCGAAATACTGGCGAGGTTTATCAGGATGGAAAACATCGTCAGGCAGAACACCGCCAGGAACTTTCCGAACATAATGTCCAACGCTCCCAGGGGTGCCAGCAGGAGGGTTTCGAGCGTGCCGCGCTCCTTTTCCATGGCGGTCACGTCTATCGCCGGGTAGAACGCCCCGAGGGTCGCGAACATGATTATGATCATCGGCAGGATACGCGCCAGAAAGGAATCGCCCATACGCGAAGGGCTCGCTATGTTTACTCCGGTTATGTCGAAGGGATATATCAGCGCCGGGGGTATATTCAATTTTTCTATATTACTATCGACTAATTCTTCACGGTAGTTTCTCACGGCGCTAAATATTTCGGCGCGCGCGAAATTCGATTTGTCGTTCGAAAGGTCGTATTTGATTATGATCTCCGAACTCTTTCCGCCGGCGGTTTTTTCGCCGAAACCATCGGCGATCTCTATATAGGCCGAAAGGTCCTTTTTGACGATGGCGCTCTGGACTTCTTCGGTGGAAAGCCGCTCCACTCTGATGTCGTACCTGATACCGGCGCGGCCGAAATCGCTTTTCAGTGCGTCTATAAAAGGCTTTTCATCGCGGCTGACGGCCACTTTCGTCACCGAGCGCTTTACGCTGTCGGAAGACTTCATGAACATATAGGCAGATACGAAGCTGATCAGAGGATATATTATGATCGGCAGCAGCACCATCATAAAAAGCGTCGTTTTGTCGCGCAGCAAATACTTGAGTTCGTGCGAGAATATAACGGATATCTTATTGAAATTGAAGTTCATTTTCATTGCCGTTCCTCTTCAGGCGCGTATGAATCGCGCGCCCCGATAAGGCTGATGAACATCTCTTCGAGCGAGCTTGCGGGCATCGAGTGCCTGCGTTTGAGTTCGTCGACCCGGCCGGCCTCTATTATGAGGCCTTTATGCATTATTATTATATTTTCGCAGAGTCTTTCCGCAAGATTCATGTCGTGCGTCGAAAATATGACGCATTTTTTGATTTCGGCGAGGTATTTGATGAATTTGATGACGGTCCTTGAGGTCATTACGTCGAGGCCTTCGGTTATTTCGTCGAAAACGAATATTTCGGGTTCATGTATAAGACATCGCGCTATATTTACGCGCTGACGCTGGCCGAACGAAAGTGTTTCGTTCTTTTTGTCTATGAAATCGCCCATCTCGAAAAGTTCGCAGAGCTCGGTGACGCGTTTTGAGATCTTTTCGTTTTCAAGGCCGAAAAGCCGCCCGAAGTAAACGAGCGTCTCGCGGGGCGAAAGTCTCGAATAAAGGCCCGTGGTCGCCGATAAAAACCCGATCTTCGCCTTGGACGCCGCCGGATTCGACCTGATGCTTTCCCCGAATATTAACACGTCGCCCGAGTCGGGTTTTATGACGCTGGAAATTATACGCAACAAAGTGGTCTTTCCGGCGCCGTTGGGGCCGATAAGACCGTATATGCCGCAGGAGCCGATATCATATGAGACGCCGCGCAGCGCCGCAAATTCAGAAACGCTTCCTTCGGCGTAGGTTTTAGTGACGCCGGTAATGCTCAGGGGGGGGGGCGCCGGATTTTCATTCATACTCATAGTCCGATGATTTTAACATAAATCCGCCGATCTATCAATATGTTTGTAATGATTTATTGACTTAATCGACAAAATTTGATAAAATGAGGCTTCGTAGATATTAATAATATATAATATATCAAGCTGGACGGGTCGCCGCACTTTTTTAACGGTATTTTCCGGCGGCCTCCAAATCGGACAGGGTGAATTTTCTTGAGGATTATTATGATACAGCCCCCTTCACGGCGGCGCGAAAATATATCGGAAAGCGTTTCGGCCTCGAGTTACGTCCTGGTCATGGGAACTATTTCCGTCATTTTCATTCTGGGCTTTTCCTTTTTATTCTCATTCCTTTCCGAATATTCTCAGACATATCATCAGGGCAAATCCCAGGCGGCATACTACCTCGCCGAGGCGGGCGTCGAGCGCGCCGTTTACGAGCTGAAAAACATTTTCCGCACGCCTCTGGTCAACGAAAAAAAAGACGTCAATGAAAACCTCCTCAAAATACTCGATTACCACAGCGCGCAGGATTTCCAGCTCAGTTTCGCCGACGCGGAATTCGCCAAAGACTCCAAATATTTCGTCAAGATAGAGTTTTTTAATTTGAGGGAAACACCTTTCGGCTCGTTGCTGCGCGAAAAGGAAGTGCCGCCGAAACTCGAGCAGTATAAAAAAGACACCGCATCGTTCGCCAATCCAAAAAAACTTGGTGGCTGGCAGGGCAAGCTCAAGATAACCGCTACGGGCACCGTTCGCATGCTCAATTCCGGCGGCGAATTGAAGGACATTTCCAGAACGCTCGTGGTCATACGCGACATAAAGGTCATGGACCTGACCCCGATAGCCCCCGAATACACGCTTTTCATATCGGGCGATAAGACCGAGTATATCAAGGAAGGCGAATTTATCCTCGAACACGGCCTTTCGAGCCTTATCGTCATCGCCCAGGGCTTCATCGACGACTTCCAGAGGCTGCTGCCTTACCTCAAGGGCACCATGAAAGAGATGATAGACATCGTCCGCGATTTTGTCACCAAGACAAAGTTTACCAAGCCGCAGGAAAAGAAAATGGAAGATATTTTTAAGGCCTACAAGGTGGCCGGCCGCGTTCGCACCAACGGAGTGGTCCACATATACCTTCCCTTCTTCGACGTGGACGACATCATAAATTATTTCGTTTCGAACAATTATTACGAACGGCCCGAGGTCGGTTATCCTTTCTGCAACAACCGCCTCCACGACCGATTCATGTCGTGGGCGACCAAGTTCGAAGGCGACATCAAAAAACATTATTACGAGCTGGTGCCGTACGTCATTCAGAACCAGAAGCCGACGCCGAAGGTCGAACAATATACGCGCTGGAGCACCTTTCCGAATTACCTGAAGCAGTATCCGAACGAAACGGACCCCGAAAATCTGAAGCAGCTTTTGCAGAACGCCGAAATGTACGCCACCGAGGTCATACCTCACGGCCATTCGATCTTCGGCGAAAAGAAAAATCCATACAAGCTAGACGGCATAACTCTTATAAAGGGCGATCTGAAGATAGCCGGTATTCTCGAGGGCCGAGGAACGCTGATAGTCACCGACAACATACACGTACTGGGCGACGTCACGCTTTTGGACGATAAAACCCTTCTGACGCTCGTTTCGCAGAACGGAAAAATAATAGTGTCGCCGAAGGCGAAAGTAAATATTCAGGCTTCTGTATATTCTAAAGACTCAATATTTGGCGGCGAAGAGGTCACCGTATTCGGCAACTACACCGTCACCAATCTCAACCGCCAGGAGGGTGAGGACGGAAAGGTCCTGATGCCGCGCAAGTTCAAGATAAAATATGACAACCGCATAAGGAATATAATGGGCGACAATTTCTGGGTGTCGATATCGAAGCGCGACATAAAGCGCTATGAGACCGGCGTTTTGAATCAGAAGGACGAAGACGGCGATTGATCTTCATCGTGTCGAATTTTTAAAAGCGAGGTAGCCAATGAGTTCAAACGGAAAAATATCGGGTTTATTGACCATCGCGGCGATAGCGGCGCTTTGCGCCGCCGCGATTCATTTCAGCGCCGGCGCGGGATTCTGCCAGAAAAGCGGCGCCGCTTCGAAATCGGATATAAAAGAGGTCAGCCTGCCCGAAAATTTCAGGAATATCGAAAATCTCAGGTTCGCCATCAAAAAACTCAAGAACATGTTCGTTTCATATTCCTCGGCGTATAATGAAAACGACGGACAGCTGAAGACCTTCGTTTCCGACCTGGTGTCTTGCCTCGAAGACTGCGACATCAGCGCCATGGAATCGGCGGGACTCGCGGAGTCGCTCGCCGAAACGATAGTCAGGCTCAAAGTTATGCCGGACGAGCAGAAGAGGATCTACGACCAGTTCGTAAGGGTCATGGACGAAGCCGGCGTGAAGCGCGGCGTCTCCAATAAAATAGCCGACGACGCGCGCGATGTCGCCGAAATGATCTCCAAAGGCAAAGACGCTCAGGGAGCGCCGTATGATCTCATCTATAAGTACTACGGGGTCAACGCCAAAGGCCATGCCGCGCATAAACTCGAAAGAGACAAGGGAGTCGTTCGCGGCAAAAGCAGTTTTTTCGGCACCGGAAAAACTGAAACGTCTGAAATGATGAAAAAATATGGCGACGATCCCGCGGAAAACAACAAGAAAATAATAGGCATAGAATTCATGGACCCTGTGGCGGCGCGCGATAACGCCGCAGCGAGCGCAGCGGCGAAGGAAGAAAAAAAGGACGCCGAAACCATCATAAAGGAAAAAACATCCGGTAACGCTCAGGACGCCTCGAAATCAGGCGAAACGGCAAAAGACGCCGGCAAAAAAACGGAGTGAGGCGAATGCACGAAAATCTCTACCTGTTCGAGCCGGCGGCGGCAAAGGCCGAGCCGCGCTTCGACGAAAGCGTTTTTGACGCGTACGGAAAAAAAGAACGCCTCGCGAACGCCGACAATATAATGCACTATTTCGAATCGCGCCTGAGATCGGCCGGCTACCGCAGCATCGCGGGCGTCGACGAGGCCGGAAGGGGGCCGCTGGCCGGGCCCGTGGTGGCCGCGATCGCCATGCTTCCGGCGGATTACCACATCGCCGGTCTTTACGACTCGAAATCGGTCAGCGAAAAGGTCCGCGAGTCGGTTTACGGCGCGCTCACGACCGACCCCGGCGTCCAATGGGCCGTGGGCATAGTCGATAATAACGAAATAGACGAGATCAACATCCTGCAGGCGACCTATAAGGCCGTCTATCTTGCCTATTCCGCGCTCGAGGGGCGGCCCGATTTTATCCTCAATGACGCGATGATAATCCCGCAAATAAAGGCGCTGCAGAAGAAAGTGATAAAGGGAGACGCGAAATCGGCTTCCATAGCGGCCGCCTCAATCATTGCGAAGGTCACTCGCGACAGGATCATGTGCGAATACGATAAAAAATACCCGCAGTACGGATTTTTAAAGCACAAAGGCTACGGCACGGCCTCTCATATCGACAGCATACGCCGCCACGGATATTGCGGAATACACCGAAAAACTTTCAAGATCGATATAGGCTGATTCGCGGCCCGGTTCCGCGTTCGTCACGCGGTATTTACGGGCGGCAATAAGAGGACGGGATTATGCCGGTGACGGATATTATTAAAAACGTGAGTCCCATAGGTAATACGCTGCCCGTAGGCACCGCCACGGATTCCCCTCCCAGGGAATTCTCGCCGCGCGAGGGGCAGGTTTACAGCGCGCGCGTGAAAGGCTTTTCAGAAGGAGCGGCGCTGGTTTCCATTGACAATCGCTACCTGCTGGCGCTTTCGGACCTGGCTGTCAAGACGGGCGAGCAGATACTTCTTAAACTCGTCGGGCGCGGCGCGGACGGAAAGTTCATTTTCAAACTCGCCGATTCACCCGCCGGAACTCAGATCACGGCTCGCGAGCGCAGCGCCGCCGACATTTTAAAAAGCGTAGGCGCAGACCCGAAAAATCCGCAGGCCGCAGCGGTCCTCGAATCGCACCTCAAGTTCGGGCTCAGGCTGGACGCGCGTTCGATCGACGGCGCGGCGGCCGCGCTTAACAGGGTACTTAATTCCGCGGCCGGCGCGGAAGCGCAGAGGACGGCCGGCGAGGCGCCGGCGCAGCCCGAAGGCGGGAGAGCGCCCGCAGGGGCGGAATCCGCGACACCCCTTCCTGCGGCGAAGACCGGCGTCCAGACTCTCGCCGATGCGGCTACTTTATTAACTAAATCGAATATACCTGTAAATCAGGAGTCTCTGAAGCTCGCTTCCGCGCTGATCGAAACGCTTCGGGGGCAGTCGCTCGATTTCAACAGGGTTTTTTCGTCGGCGCGTTCGTCGCTCGCGGTTGCGCTCGCCGGGATAATTCCCGACCTGGAAAACGGCGGAAAAAGGGCGGCCTATTCGGCGAAAAGAGTTCTCGGGGCCGTCACGGCCTTCCGTTCGTTCGAAAACGGCGCGGTCAGGCTTCTGGAGGCTCTGGCGGCCGCGCGGCCCGAAGGCGCGGAAAGAGCCGGAGGCGCCATGAAAAAAAGCGCCGCCTTCGTAAAAGAAGCGTTGACGCTCATTGCAGAGCTCGAAAAATTTTCAGGCGGCGGGATCGTCAAAAACCCCGGCGAGCTTGCCGCGGTGCGTGAAAATATTATAAATATGCTTGAAAGCCGTGCCATGACCGAACTTTATTCCGCGATATCGGGCGGGGAGCTGTTCAAGTTTCCTTTCAACTACGACGACGAAGAGCATGAGGCTCTGTGCGCGCTCGAAAAAGAGGACGGCCGCGTCGTGGCCGTGGATATGTATCTCACGCTGTCACGTCTCGACAGCATAAGGGTGAACATCAAAAAGAAGGAATCGGCGGCCGGGATTTATATATTCGTCAAAAATGCCGAGATCAAGCGATATATCGAGAGTAAATATTTTGAAAGTAAACAGATGATAGATTCGGCGATAAACTCGCCTTATTACTTCACCGTAGTAGTGGGAAAAAAGATAGATTTTCTGCCGCCCGTTCTTAAGTATTCCGGCGGCGGCGACATCATGTCGGCCCTGGATATAAGCGTTTAAAAGGCGGGAGATATGAACGGAAAAAATGGCGGCAAAAAAGCGCCGAAGCCCAAAGCGGTGGCCATACTCTATAACCAGAACGATCAGCCGGCCCCGAAAATCGGAGCGGGCGGCGAGGGCTTCATAGCCGAGCAGATAATCAGGATCGCCCGCGAGAACAACGTTCCGTTCTACAGAGACGGCGATCTGTGCGAGGTTCTGCTGCAGTTCGAGCCCGACGCGATAATCCCCGAAGAATTATACGAAGCGGTGGCGAAGGTTCTTGTTTTTATATATAAAGCCAATAAAGACTATCCGAAACAGCCTGAAAATTATTAATATGCAAAGGCGGTAAAGCATGAAAAATCATATCGTTATGACAAAAGAAGTGAAGGAAGCGCTCGCCGGCGGCCGGCCCGTTGTCGCTTTCGAGTCCACCATAGTGACCTACGGCCTTCCCTATCCTCAAAATTTAAAAACGGCCGGGGAGGTCGAGGCCATCGCCCGCAAAAATAATGTGACGCCGGCCACCATTAGCGTTATCGACGGAAAGATAATGGTGGGCGCGGATAAAAAACTGCTTAAATTCATAGCCGATCCTGAAAATAAGTCCCGCATTGAAAAAGTGTCGCGCCATAATTTTTCGAACGTTCTCGGCTCGGGCAAAAACGGCGTCACGACGGTAGCCGCTACCATGATGGCTTGCGACGCCTGCGGCATAAAAGTTTTCGTCACCGGCGGGATCGGCGGAGTGCACCGCGGCGGTTCGGAGTCCTTCGATATTTCCGCCGACCTCAAGGAATTCGAAAAGTCCAAAGTGGCGGTGATATCATCGGGCGTTAAGTCGATACTCGACATCAAGCTGACGCTGGAGTACCTCGAAACCTGCGGAGTGCCGGTCATAGGTTATAAATTTGGAGAGATGCCTTCGTTTTACAGCCGCAGGTCAGGCCACAAGATATTCTCGCGCGTCGATTCCATCGAAAAACTCGCTAAGATAGTGGACATAAACTTTAAATTCGCTAAATCAGGGCTTCTGATAGCCAATCCCATACCCGCGAAGGACGAGATCAATTCCAATAAAATTAGCATGCTGGTAGATGAGATTATCAGCCAGGCGGACGAAAAGGATATAGAAGGGCCGAAATATACGCCTTACATTCTTGAAAAACTCCATAAGATAAGCGCGGGCAAGACGCTGAAGGCCAACATCGCGCTTATAAAAAGCAACGCCGACCTTGGTGCGAAACTTGCAATGGAGCTCACCAGGCTCGGAAAATAGCGCGGCCTTGCGCTGGGAAAAAGCGCTTTCGCACCAGCTGAAAAATAATGAAAAAGGGGAATTTTTATGCCCTGCATGAAGAACGGAAAAAAATATTTCACAAAGATATCTTTACTCGCGGCCGTCATGGCGGCGTTATTCGTTGTTACCTGCATCGCGGCGCCGTGCCGCGCGCAGGAACTTAAGAAGATAACCATTCTTTACACCAACGACACGCACTCGCGGCTTCTTCCTTTCGAAAGGCCGGACGTCGGAAAATCCGTCGGCGGTATAGAGCGCCGCGCCGAATATTTTCGAAGCGTAAAAAAACGGGAGCCGGGCGTTTTGATCGTTGACGCCGGAGACCTTTGCCAGGGGACGCCTTTTTACAATTTCTTCAAGGGCGAGGCGGAATTCAACTCATTCGCCCTGGCCGGATACGATCTTGCGGCGGTCGGAAACCATGAATTTGACAACGGTCTGGACAACCTGAAACTTCAGGCCGAAAGATCCGGCCTTAGATTGGTCTGCGCGAATCTTTTCGATTCGGACACCTTAAAGCCTCTTTTCGCGCCTTTCAAGATCGTCGAGATCGGCGGCGTCAAAACGGCCGTGATCGGTATCATGGGAAAAGATTCGTGGGCGGCCGTCTCGAACCAGTTAAAAAAAGGCGTTCTTTACGCCGACGAAGTCAGGCTGCTCGAAAAGCTTTGCGCCACGCTCGATAAAAGCGTCGATTTGATAGTCTTATTGTCGCATTCCGGGCACGAGGCCGACCTGCGTCTCGCGGAGGCGCTTCCGCGCGTCGATGTGATCATAGGCTCGCATACGCACACCAAACTCGATAAGCCGCTCGTCGTTAAAAAAACTGCCGGTCGTACCGGCAGCACAGCCATAACGCAGGCTTTCGAGAACGGCGTTTACGCCGGCCGCCTCGATATTTATCTCGACGGCGCAAACAGGCCCGTCAGATATGACGGCGGGCTGAAGCTGATCGACGGCGGGATCAGGATAAATAAAAGGTCGGCGCTTCACGCCAGCCTCAGTCGTTACGAAAACGCCATGAAGAAGGAGATATCGCGCAAAATAGGCGTTTGTGAAGCCGAAATGAGTAATTTCGTAGCTGATATGTTTAACGCGACCGACCATCCTCTCGGCCGGCTGGTCTGCGACGCCGTCAACTCGGCCGCCGGCTCCGACGTCTTTTTCTCCAACTCGACCATGCTGCGCGACCGCCTGCCGAAGGGCGATATCACCATAGAAACGGTCTACAGAATAATTCCGTTCGATAACACCGTTACCGTCTTTGAAATGAAAGGCGATGCGCTGCTCGGGATGATGGATTTCATAGCCGCTAATTTTGGAAAGAACGAGTCTTTTCAATACGGCGGCATCTCGTTCACTATCGATATGAAAAAACGCAAAGCCTTTGATGTCAAGGTAAAAGGCATGCCCGTTGAGGCCGGCCGCACTTATAAAGTAGCGACCTCCTCTTATATAGCTCAGGGAAACCTCATGGGCTCGGAAATGTTCAAAGAGGTCTGCGGCCGTGACGAACTCGGCGGCAATATCAGGGATATGTTCGCCGGTTACATCGAAAAGACCGGCAGTATAAAGCCCCCGGCCGATGAACGCATAAAACTGATAAAGTGACGGATTAGCTTCCCACTGCCGCGAGCTCGAATATCCGCGGCCGTTAAGAAAAACAAATTTTTACTGGCGGATGGTTATGAAGAAATTTAAGATCATGGTCGTCGAAGACGACAAACCGATGAGCGATTTTTTATGCTTATCGCTGAAAAAAATGGGATACGACGTTCTCGCTCCGGTCGAAAACGGCGAGGACGCGATACTTATCGCCTCCGAGAAAAAACCGGACCTGGTGCTCATGGATATAATCCTTTCCGGCGAAATGGACGGCATCGAAGCCTCGATGATGATAAAAGAACGCGAGAATATCCCTATCGTATTTTTAACTTCGCACGCTTCGGCGGACTATTTTAAGCGCGCCAGAAAGGTCGTTCCCTGCGGCTATATAATCAAACCCGTTAATGAAACCATACTTTACACCACGCTCGAAACCATCATAGGCCGCAATCAGCTCGAAAAAAAACTGGAGAGATCCGAAAAATTATATCGGGAACTTTACGATAATTCGCCGGACATGCTTTTCATGGCGGATTTCATAAACGGCGAAATTATAAGGTGCAATAAAGCATTTTTAAACACGTTCGGCTATGAAGAGGTCGAAGTGGTCACAAAAAAGATCGACGAAATTTTCAGCGCGTCCGACAGGGAAAGGTTTTCCGCGGGGCTGAAAATACTTCTCAGGACCGGTACGCTCAGCGATTATGAACTCGAAGCGGTAAGAAAAGATGGCGCGGTCATTAAAGCGCTGCTTAACGCCTCCAACATTTACGACCTGAACGGAAATATCGTCTACAGCATTTCGAGCCTCCGCGACATAAGCGAGCTGAAAAACGTCCAGAATATACTCAAAAAGATGAACGAACGCCTCGAATCGAGGGTAATGGAACGCACCCACGAACTGGTGGCCGCCAATAACGAACTCCACCAGGAGATACTGACGCGAATGAACGCGGAAGCGGAACTTAAAAAACACAAGGAACGCCTCGAGGAAATGGTCTTCGAGCGCACTAAAGAGTTCGTATCGGCCAACAGCCGCCTTCAGGAAGAGATAAAAGAAAGGAAGCGCACCGAACGCGATCTGCTGAAAGCCCTTACGGTGGCCGAACTCGCGAACCGGGCGAAAAGCGAGTTCCTGGCGACGATGAGCCATGAAATAAGGACGCCGATGAACGGCATTCTCGGTATGAGCGAACTCGCGCTGACGGGCGATCTCAGCGGCAGTGAGAAGGAATATTTCAACGACATAAAGTCTTCGGCCGAGGCCCTTTTGAACGTTATAAACGACATCCTCGACTATTCAAAGATCGAGTCGGGCAATCTGACCACCGAAAATATCCGGATGAACCTTCATGAAACCGTCGACTGCGCGGTTAACGTTATAGCTGCCAAGGCTTTTCAGAAAAACGTCGAACTCATGTGCGAGTACGCCGAAGGCCTGGGCGAGTTCATAAACGGCGATCCCTACCGTATCAGGCAGATAATAATAAACCTGGTGAGCAACGCCATAAAATTCACTTCCAAAGGTGAAATAAAGATCAACGTATCCAGGTCGAAAAATCCTTCCGGAAAAGGCCCGGACGAAATTTTAAACGTCAGCGTAAGCGACACCGGCATTGGAATACCCGCTGAAAAACTCAATTATATTTTCGAGGGTTTTAAACAGGCCGATAGCTCCATCGTGAGGCAGTACGGCGGAAGCGGCCTGGGGCTGGCCATATCCAAACACCTGGCCCACGCCATGGACGGCGATCTCACGGTTAAAAGCTCGCCGGGCGAAGGCAGCGTTTTTACGCTCAGCCTGCCGGCTTCCTTCTCGGAAGAGCCGGCGGAGGCAGACCGCGTCGAACCGTGCCTGGCTCACATAAAGAAAATGCTTATAGTCGACGACAACGCTGAAAATGCCAGAATTTTAAATAACATGGCGGCCTCAGTTTCCGGCGCGGATATAGTATGCGCCAGTAATGCCCTGGACGCCCTGGAAAAACTATCGGCGGCGTCGAAGACCGACGCTCCTTTCGAAGCGGCCATAATCGACTATAAAATGCCCTTCCTGGACGGCATGGCGCTGGTCGAAAAGATGAGGCAGATCGAAAAACTCAGCGGCGTTAAGATAATCGTCATGAGCGCGGCTTGTGACATGATGCCGGTGATCGCGCGGTTTCAGCGTCTTTCGGTCGGGGCGTTCATAAATAAGCCCGTCAGAAAAGCCGAACTGCTCAAAGTGCTGTGCGGCCTCGACCGGATCGCCCGTGAAGGCGCTGCCGGATCAGTCCGCGCGGGAAGCCCGCCTGCCGCAGCGGACGCCGGAAAAACCGTCCTTGGACCGTACGCCGCAACTACCGTCCTGCTTGTCGAAGATAACGACATCAACCTGAAAATTATAAAAGAAATGGTTGCCAGAAATTCGGTCGGCGAGATCGTCGTCGCCCGAAACGGCCAGGAAGCAGTCGACATATCCGAAAATAAACATATCGACCTGATATTTATGGACATTCAGATGCCCGTACTCGACGGTTACGCCGCCTCTAAAAAAATAAGGTCTTCCTCGGGCGGGAATAGATCGGTTCCGATAGTGGCCATAACAGCCAACGCCCTTAAAGGCGACCGTGAAAAGTGCCTTCAGGCTGGAATGAACGATTATATGTCCAAGCCTTTTCAACCGTCAGTCATAACCGATATGCTCGCGAAGTACGCGGCACCCGAAAAGTCCTACGCCACGGCCTCGTCTGCCGCCCTCGAAGCCGCCCCTGGAGACCCGAACTCGATCCGCATAGACACGGAATCAGCTTTCGATTATATGGGATTCCTCGCCGCGGTGGGAGGCGATAAGGCCATATTCAAGGAAGTTATCGATACATTCGGCGAGACCTTCTCGATGACGGTTGATAAGATAGAAAGGCTTATCAAAGAAAAAAAACACGAAGACCTTAAATTCGCGGTGCATAATTTAAAAGGCGCCGCCGGAAATATTTTCGCTTTTTCGCTGCAGAAAATATCGAGGCTGATCGAGGAAAAGATCGCCGAAAGCGACTACAGGGCACTCGAAAACCTTCTGCCCGAACTGAAGAGCGCACGCGACGCTTTCATTAACGCAGCGGAAGAAGCGTTTAAACGGCTGATGGTGTAATAGTATTATAAAATAAAAAATAAAAAGAAATAAAGAAACCAAAATAAAAAGAAAAAAAAGAAGAAGGAATTTTATTTTTTAGCCTTGTCTATGAAAAAACTTCTTTCGTTTTTGCCCGGTTTCACGGCCACCTTATCGTATACTTTATCGGCGTAGCCTTCGCATTTAACGGTGATCTTATAGCTGCCGACGGGCACGTTGTGTATTTCGACGGGACGAGATTTAAGTGTTTCTATGGCCTGCGTTGCGATCAGAATGTGCGCGTTGCCTTCGATTTCGGCGCCGCTCGATTCGAAGACCGAACAGATCAGAAGGCCGAACCCTTTATCGGTGGAGATATGCGGCACCTTTGAAACCTCGCCGCTCGATTTTTTTGAATATTTTCTGCCGCCCGCGTCCTCTTCGATCATCTGCTTGCGGCCGTATTTGGACGAGTAGGAAGTTTTTTTGCTTTGTCCGCCGCCGGCGCCGTTTATGCTTATCTCGTTGACGCTGCCTTTCATTATTCGCGCCAGAAGCCTGTCGTATTCGAGGTTCGCCTTTTTCGTCTCGCTTATTTTAACTTCCGGCATTTCCAGATATATTTTAACAGCCTTCAGCGGCGAGTTCAGTTTTACCACGTCGATGTGGCGCTCGTAAGGCGGAAGAACGGCGGTTATGATATATTCGTCGTAAAGCATCGAGGGGATCTCGAAATAGCCGTTCGTGTCAGTCCTGGTCTTTATCTTTCCGACCCTGATATCGCAGTTTTTGAGTCCGCGGGACGATCTGATGTCGTAGACCATTCCGACGACGCGGCTGAATTTGATCACGCGCCTGCTGCCGCCGTTATCGTCATAACCGTTAAAACCGTCTGGCGCGGTCTGTTCAAAAATGTCCGCGGTGGCGGAAAACGCCGTTCCCGCGGACGCTAAAAACAGTATAAGTAAAATTATGGCCGCGCCGAAACCAGTTCGGCGAAGTTTATGAGCGCGTGACAAGCCGGGCGTAATTTTTATCATATTAATCTGAAACCGTTATTTTTTTTCGATCTTCTGGTATTCTTTTATCGCCATAGCAAGTATGCTCATGGCGTCTTTCAAATGGTCGCGGTTGATGACGTAGGCGAGCCTGATTTCGTCTTTGCCCTGGCCGCTGGTGGCATAAAAGCCCGAAGCGGGGGCCACCATAACGGTTTTATTGTCGTGGCGGAAGTCGGTCAGAAGCCATGACGAGAACTTATCGGCGTCTTTTATAGGAAGTTTCACTATCACGTAAAACGCGCCCCTGGGTTTTTTGCAGATTATGTCGGGGTTGCTTTCGAGCGCCTCGTAAACTATGTCGCGGCGCTTTTTATACTCGTCGATCATCTTGTTCATGTCGGCGTCCGATATGTTGACCGCTTCGGCGGAAACCATCTGTTCGGCGTATGGCGACGAAAGGCGCGCCTGCGCGAATCTGACGATGAGGTTCATCAGTTCGGCGTTACGTGAAACCACGCAGCCCATGCGGACGCCGCAGGCGCTGTAGCGCTTGGAGATGGAGTCCATCATTATGACGCGGTCGGAGACGGACTCGAGCGAAAGCGCCGAGATATGTTTTTTGCCGTCGTAAACGAACTCGCGGTAAACTTCGTCGCTCAGCAAGTATAAATTATGTTTTTTGCATATATCGGCGAGCATATCGAGTTCTTTTTCATTATAAACCGTGCCGGTGGGATTGTTCGGGTTGCAAATGAGGACGCCCCGAGTCTTCGACGTAATTTTTTCCTCGATCTTTTCAGCGGAAGGAAGGTGGAAGCCGTCGTCGGCGTGCGTCAGGATAGGCACCAGGTTCACGTTCGCCATGACGGCGAAGCCGTTGTAGTTGGTGTAGAAGGGCTCGAAAACTATTATTTCGTCGCCGGGATCGCAAATGGCCATCATGGCGAAGAGTATCGCTTCGGAGCCGCCCATGGTGACGACCATGTCGGAGGTTTTAAGCCCTTTTATGCCCACCCTGTCGTAATATTTCACTAAAGAGTTCAGATACTTCGATTCGCCCTGTGATGGAGAATAGGCGATGGTTTTAACGTCGATCTTTTTGAACGCGTCGAGTATCTCGTGCGGGGTTTCAATATCGGGCTGGCCGATGTTGAGATGATATACCGTAACGCCTTTTTCTTTCGCCGCGTTGGCGAGAGGGACGAGCTTGCGGATGGGGGAAGCCTGCATGGATTTATCTCTGGCCGAAATTCCGGGTTTTGAACTCATAATGTACCTCGCTAAATTTTTCTTTATATTTTTACTTCATACTGCCCTGAATGCCGTTGCGCGGCCACGGCAAGCCCGCGCGCTATGTTCTGAGACCGAGGAGCTTATAGACCTGGACGGGCTGCTCGCGGCCCTTGACGGTGACTGGCTGCATCTTTTCGACGGTGATCTTGTCTTTTATTTCGCAGAACACCGATTCGGTTATGAGCACCGAGCCGCCCGGGGCGATCGATTCGAGTCTGAAGGCCACGTTGACGTTATCGCCGATGGCGGTGTATTCCATGCGCGTATTCGAGCCGATGTTGCCCACGACCACTTCGCCGTTGCTGATGCCGATGCCTATATTGAAGGACCAGTTCTCGCCGCGGATGTCGCGCCATTTGTCCTCGAACACCTTTATGGCGTCCTGCATTTCAAGCGCCGTCCTTACGGAATTGAAGACGTCGTTCTCGGTGGCGACCGGTGCTCCGAAAAGCACCATCATGGCGTCGCCGATAAATTTATCGACCGTGCCGTGGTTCATGTTGACGATCTCGGTCATTACTGAAAAGTAATCGTTTAACATCGCGACCATTTCCTGGGGATTGAGCATTTCAGAAAGTTTGGTGAAGCCTCTTATGTCGGAGGCCAGGATTGTTATTCTGCGGTTGCTTCCGCCGAGTTCGAGCGATTCGGGCGAGTTGAGTATTTCGTCCATTATCTGCGACGAGACGTATTTACCGAATATTTCTTTTATCTTTTCGGTTTCGAGCGCGCGTTTTTCGCTTTCTTCGAGCTGGTTTTCGTAGAGCAGGGAGTTGTTGAGCGCGACTTCTAAAATTGATGCGACCATGTTGAAAAGGTTCTTTTCGTCGCTGGTGTAGTTGATGGATTCCATTTCGCATATATTGAGGATACCCATGATCTCGCCGGTCTTGGAGTAATGTACCGGGGCGGCCATGAAGGTTTTGAGCTGGCCGCGCCCGATGAGCGCGCTGAAGGTCTGCTCTTTTTCGATGCTGTTTATGTCGATGAGCATGTTCGAGCGTATGGCGAGGCCGATCAGGCTTTGCTCGTGGCTGGTTATCGCTATCTTGCGTTCCTCTTCGCCGTTCATGCCTTTCGAAGCAAGCACGCGGAATATTTTGGTTTTAGTTTCAGCCAGAAGTATGCACGATTTGGTCGCGCCGAGCTCTTTTTCGAGCAGCTCGAAAAGCGTCGAGCAGATGTCCTGCGGATCGAGCGACGAGACTATTTTTTTTATCTTCAGGAACAGCGTCGACTGCTTGACCGTTTTTTGCGTAGTTTTAGCGGTCATTTCGGTCGTTTTTTCGCGGACCTCGTTCTTTATCTTGTAGACTTCCGAAGCGAATTTCTGGTTCTGCAGGAAAAGTTCGTCGTGTTTTTTACTGAGCTCGAAGATCTTTTTGACCAGAAAAAGGATAAATCCGATCAATAAAAGTATTATTACATCTGGTACTCTCATATTTTTAAAGCACTCCCGCATCTTTGGCAGTTATTGAATTCGTTAAGGTTAAGATGGAAACATTTATTGCACACGCTGAAGTTGACCCTTACCGCGAGCGCGTATTCGACCTGCGGCATGCGCTTTTTGTCGACGATAATCGAATTCAGCGACTGGGAAATAAAATTGACGATTATAGAACCCGGATTCTCGTGCGCGAGCCTCTGATACTCGCTGACGAGCATCTGGGGCTTATTGAGGTTGACGATCGAATCGATGAAGATGGAGTGGATCAGAATGTTGTCGCAGGCGTAGGAGAAAAGCACCGAGCACTCGCTGACGATCTTTTTGAAATCTTTTCGTCTGTAGAGGGTTTCAAGGTATATTACACGTGAATCGACGTCGCGCGGGTATGATTCCACAAATTTTTCCATGAATTTAAGGGCTTCGTCGTCGAAACGTTTCACTTTATTGAAGTATTTGACGATAAAGCGCGCAGCCGTTTCGTTGGAAGGGTCGGCCGCGAGGATGTCGCCGGCTATCTGGACGCCGAACTCGTCCACGGAGTTCTGGGAGACGTTGTGGTTGAGCACCGCTTTGAGCATTTCGAGATCGGCCATCTTTTTATTGATCAGGAAGCTGAATACTTCGATCGCCTTGAAAGAGCGGTCTTTGGTCTTTACATATATGCGGGCCAGGAATTTATAAGCGTCGATATTTTCGTAATCGTACTGCAGAACCTTTTTCAGCGCCATAAGCGCGTTGGCGTATGAATTTATGTGGTAGTACGCTACGCCGAGGTTTAAAAACAGCGCCACGGTTTCGGTATTGGACAGCTTCATGTCGACGAGCTTTTCGAGATCTTCGATCGCCTTCGAGTATTTTTTGGCTTCGATAGCCTCTATGCCTGATTTCAAGGTTTTCGCGACGCTTATGAGGCTGTACTGCTCTTTGTTGAAAAAACTCATCGGGTTGAAATAATAAAAGAGGATCGCCAGCACTATAAGTATAATTGAATATGCGGCGAACTTGATGTAGTCTTCTTTCGAATGCCAGTATGCGGAAAATATTTTGCGGTCGATATCTTTTTTCATGTCTTCGCCGGCGAGCGGTTTGGCTTTTTCGTATTCGGCGATGGCATCTTCGTATTTCTGGCTTTCGAACAGCTCGTCGGCGCGCAGAAGCGCCATGTCGAGATCGCTTCCGGCCTGCCTTGAAGAGCGTCCGGTTCTTCCGCTGACGGAGGGATCATTTTTGAGTTTCGCGGGAACGTTCGAAAGAACAACCATCGAGGTGTCGCCTTCGCTGCGCCAGACGCCGGCGGAAGTTATTTCGGAAGTGGCCGCAGCGGGAGACGAAGGAGTCGATTCGGTAAAGGTGTTTTTCAGTGAAGGGTCTTTTTTCAGAAGCGCCGCCAGCAGTTCTTCGGCGCGCGCGTCGGGTTTTTCGGCTGAGCGCTTATAGAGGTAGGCCGCGATGTAGGCTTCTTTCGCCATTTTTTTATCGGCGAGCGCGACGGCGTGGTCGAATAAAAGTTTCGCGTCGAGATGGGCCGGAAAGATGAGCGTGGTGTACGAATTTATGGTTTTAACGTCGCCGTCTTTTAAAGCCGCCTCTATAAGAGATTCGAAAGATTTCGCGCTGTCGCGGAAAGTAGCGTAAACCACGGAAAGTTTTCCGTATATTTTAGCCAGCGACTGATTGTCCAGCGCCAGAAGCCCCTGCTTTTTAAGTATTTCAAGGCAGAGTTCGTGGGTTTTTCGGTAATTTGCTGAAAGCATGTAAATATTGAGAAGTTTATTGAGCCAGACGAAATCGAAATTTTCCTTCAGCGACAATATTTTTATGTTATATGAAGCGGCGTTTTTATAATCGGATTTCGCCAGCTCGCTTTCGATCTGTTTGGCGAGCGCCTCCGTCAGCATATCTTTCAAATCGGCGGACAGGTTCTTTTCTATGTACATGACTGATTCGAGGCGGTTTATGACGTTCAGATAATCTTTCTGCCTGAAGAAATTACGCGCGTCGTTGACGAGTTCGCTTGAATCGCAGACCGATACGGGGTATGCGGACGAAGAAGATGCAGCTTCGCTCTGGGCCGTGGCGGGCGTCCGGAATAAAAAAAAGGAAATAAGTATAACCGCCGGCAGACAGAGCATGTGTTTGAAAAAGGAGCTCTTGAAGAAGTTAATTATCATAATCATAAAAAATTATCCGTTTTTTTGCCAGCCGCGCGACGGCCCGGCTTAATATTTGAACAGGGTTTTGTTCGTGAAATGTGCAGGCTGTTCAATAATACGACTCGTTGGTTTGCCGTGAACCGAGATTTTGCTGGTGTTTTAAATAAAATCTAATTAAATTCGACTCATACAAATCGAAAAGTTAAAGCAAACTCATACCGGTAACCGCCGGCTTTCTGAAAAACGCGAGAACACAGGCAATTTAATATGGTCGCTATTCTATCATATAAGCGGCAAAAAGTCAAAAAAAATTTAATAAAAAAACGTCACATGACGCTCTGAGAATAACGCGCCGCGATTGTATTAAAATGAGACCGGAGTTTCATTGTGAGTCGCGAAATGATACGGCGCCAGAATAAATTATGCACTTTGCACTTTCCGCTATTCACTTTATATAAAGCGGCATAAAAGTTGCTTGTATAAACTTATCAAATTAAAAACGGGGGCGATATAATTTTGAAAGAAAGCACCAGGCAGACGGGAGCACATTACTATAACATCAGGGCCGTTGAAAACGTTTCAGATTTCGGCCGCAATATGATTCTTAAAGGTTCGATAGCTGCGGACGACGGTGAAAACGGGGGCGGCAAATTCATAAAAACGCTATACGAGATCAGGCCCGCGTATTTCGTATCCCGCGATAAATAACCGAAAAATAATTCTTGCTTATTAACAGAACCCTATACTAACCTCGCTTAAAAATCCGCGCGTCTTCTCGGCGTGATGCGGCGTTCCTGTACGCCTTCGGGCGGCCCTATATCCTTTTGGCGGCGGTCGCTTTTTTCGTCCCTTCTTTCTTCGCCTTCATATTCGGCGAAAACCAGTGTGCCGTCTTCTTCAGAATGCATAAAAACGTAATCGCACTCTAAATTTCCGCAGGCCACGCCTTCGTGGATGCATCTTTTGTGATGCGTCATAAAGCATTTCGGGCACTGGACCGAGACCTCGTTTTCGGCGATGCTGAGTTTGCATTTCGGGCAGTTTTCTGATATAAAATTAAAATCCGGCGGTGGGAAGCTCATTTTGTTACTCCTTAAATTTATTTTTTACCGCGGCTGATTTCGCTATACGGTTCACCAGCCTCGAGATTTCTTTTTCCGTGTTTTCATGGCTGAGGCATATTCTTATATATCCGGCGGCTTCGTCCGCGCCGATGCCCGCGCGGATAAGCGAATCGGGCGTTTTCGCGGCGCTGACGCACCATGAATAAGGCGATATCGCAACGCCGCCTTCTGAAAGTTCGGATATCAGAGATTCCGCGTTGACGTTTTCCAATATCAGCGACGCGTGGAAACTTAAAGGCGAAGAAGGTCCCGATATCCAGCGCGCGTGACCTATTCTCGAATTTATCGCTTCGAAGAGGAATTTCTTCAACTCCCTGAGTTTTATTTCCCTTTCGTCCATTCGTTCCATGGCTATTTTTGCCGCAAGGCCCGCCGCGCCTATGGCCGGCGCGTTATAAAAACCGCCCCTGAGGCCTCGTTCTTCGATCCCGCCTTCTATAAGCGGAAAAATCCTTACGCCCTGCCTCACGAAAAGCGCTCCGACCCCGGCGGGGCCGCCGAATTTGTGAGCTGAAACGCTCATCATGTCTGTTTTCAGGGCGTTAACATCGACGCGTATCCTTCCGGCCGCCGCGCAGGCGTCGCTGTGAATCGTAATGCCGTGAGCGCGGGCGGCGTTCGCCATTTTTTCTACCGGGTATAAAATTCCGGTTTCGGGGCTTGCCAGAATGAAAGAGGCCAGAGATACTTTTGCGGAGGCGCGGCTGATCGCGTTCGCGGCCTCTTCGGGGCGTCCGGGGTCTACCGCCGTCTGCGTGAAGGACCAGCCGGCGGCCGCGGCGGATTTAAGGGGCGCGATAACCGATGAATGTTCGTAATAAGTGCTAAGCGCCGCGTTCGGCTTCGCCCGGTTCGCCGCTATAAAGCCTTTGATCGCCAGATTGTTCGCCTCGGTTCCCGAGGAGGTGAAAATAATTCTCGCGGGGTCTGCGCCTATCAGCCACCCGAAATGCTTTCTCGCCTCTTCGATCACTTCCGCCGTTTTTTCGGCCTGCCGCGTTTTAGCGGCAGGGTTCTGATAGTGAAGTTCTTTCAGAAGTTCAACGTAATATTTAATGACTTCCCTTTCGGGCTTTAAATTGACGCAGCCGTCGAAATTAAGTATTTTCATAATTAGTTTTATTATAAATTAAGATTGAACACCTTGAAAATGAGAAGCGCCCATATGACCATATTGGCCAGAAAAGTCGTGAGCGAGGTTTTCAGCATTTTATATTTGGCGATGAGTATGGCCGATAATTCGTAATTTTGAACGCACATTTCCTGGAGTATAGCGGCGTCGTCGAGGTCGTTGACACGGCTTAAATAGCGTTCGGCGCTGTGGCAGGCAAAAATATGCTCAAAATAGGTAAGGCGCGCCGGATGTATCTTGCCGCCCGCCTTCGAAGGCCTCGGATAAAGCACCATGACCGCGCTGAGTATCGATATTATCGAAACCGCGGCGAAAATGAACGCCAGAAGAATAAGCGCGGAGGCGCGGCCGTCGCCCGCCGCCGTGACCTTGCTGAATTTTTCATAAAAGAAGGGCGCGTTGATAAGCGTAGCCACCAGAGCCAGATTCGCCCCTATTATAGCGCCCGCTTTGGCGTCCGCGAGCGGAACGAGGCTCTGCGAACTTGAATAAACCTGATATTGATAACCTATCTGGCGTTTCACTTCTTTTTCCATTTTTCTCTCCATAATTCATTCGTGATAATTTTATAAACTATTTATTTATTTCGAATATATTCGCCTCAATAAGGCTTATATTCGGGCGGGTTTCATCTGTCGATTTTCAGAAAATTATCGATGGAAGAGTTCGCGTCGAGTTTGAGGTCCGCGGGTATGGTTACAACTACGCGGGCGCCGCCTGAAGGGCCGTTGCCGATATCGATGCTCGATTTGTGCATCTTGACGACCCCGCTTACGACGGCGAGGCCCAGTCCGGAGCTGAGCGAGCGGTTCTTGGTCGAATAAAACGGATCGAAGGCTTTGGACATGTCGGCGCCGCCGAAGCCTTTTCCGGTGTCCGCTATCGTCACGGTTATTCCGCCGCCGGTGAGTTCGGTCGATATTAGAATGCTGCCGTCTTTTCCGATCGACTCGGCGGCGTTGGTCATAAGGTTCATAAAGGCCTGCTGAAGGGCCCGCGGATCGCATTCGACCTCGCCGATCGACTCGTCGTAGTTTTCGGTGATGTCGATAGAATACATCATTTTAAGTTTAACCGCGAAAAGAGTGCAGACACTTTTTAAAATATCGTTTATATTGGCGGTTTCGATGGAATTTATTTTTTCGGCGGAATAGGTTTCGAGCGCCTCGACGATCTTGGTGCAGCGCTTTACGGCGTTGCGCGTGGAGGTGATAATCTGCGAGAGAAATTCCGCGTCGAGTCTGTCGCTTTTGATCCTCATGTTCAGACGCTCGAGATTTCCGCCTATTATGGTCAGAGGGTTGAAAATCTCGTGCGTCAGTCCCTGCGCCATAGCGCCTATGGTGACGAATTTTTCGTTGGATATCAGCGCGTTTTGAGCCTCCTGGAGTTTTTTGAAAGCGAATTCCAGTTTTTCGTTCTTGTCGATGAGTTCGTCGTACAGCGCCTGCGTCCTGACCAGAGATTTTGCGCGCGTGATAAGCGTGTCGCGGTCGATGGGCTTATTGATGAAATCGTCCGCGCCGGCTTCCATGGCCGATACGCGGTCTTCGACGTCGCCGAGGCACGAGGAGACGAGAAAAGGGGTGAATTTATATTTCGGGTTCGCCCTCAAACGGCGGCAGAGGTCGTGGCCCGATATTCCGGCGAGCATCAGATCGGCTATCACAAGAGAGATTTTATCTTTAGTGCCTTCCAGATAATCGAGCGCTTCGGCCGCCAGCGTGAAAGGTTTGACGCTATAGCCGCACGATCTTAAGATTATTGAAACGAGTTCGGCGTTAGAAAGCAGATTGTCAATGACTACGATATTGACTTTATCGGTTTTGCTGTTATTCATAAAACATCGTACTCTCTGGCGGAGACGTTCTGTTGTTTGCATTTTCTCAAACATTTATTCTTTGGATATTTATTCATAGTTTTCAATATTATATATTAAAGATAGATTTATTTCAAGAGCATTTAAGAATTAATGAAGAATTTATATCATCGAAGATGACATCTAAAATTTATTTTATAATTTTTATAATTTTTACAATTTCTTTATTTTTAACTCCGTTTCTGGTAAAATATAAAAGTTTGAAAACGAACTTCCAATCTTCATATAAAATGTGAGGCATTATGTCGTCAAAGCGTAAACAAACTTATCTGGTCACCGGCGGGGCCGGCTTTATCGGCTCGAACTTCATAAAGTATCTGTTCGCGAAATACCGTGACGCCGTCAGCGTGGTCAATTTCGACCTTCTGACCTATGCCGGCAACCTCGACAATTTAAAGGAACTGGAAACGGAACCCGGCTATAGATTCCTCAGGGGTGATATTTCAAAAACCGCCGATACCGGAAGCCTTTTTGATGAAAACTCTTTCGATTATGTCGTAAATTTCGCGGCGGAGTCGCACGTGGACCGTTCTATTCTTGATTCAGCCCCGTTCATTAAAACAAATATCGCAGGAACCCAGAACCTTCTCGACTGCGCCCGCCGCGGCGGCGTGAAGATGTTTTTACAGGTTTCTACGGACGAGGTATACGGAAGCCTGGGCGGCGAAGGACTGTTTACCGAAGACTCTCCGCTCGCGCCGAATTCTCCTTATTCAGCCAGCAAGGCCGCGGCCGACCTTCTGGTCAGGGCCGCCTTTAAAACCTACGGCTCGCGCGTTATCATCACCCGCTGCTCGAACAACTACGGCCCCTTCCAGTTCCCTGAAAAACTCATACCGCTTATGATCGCCAATATTATCAAAAAGAAGGACCTTCCGGTTTACGGCCGCGGCGAAAACGTCCGCGACTGGCTTTACGTCGCCGACCACTGCGCTGCCATAGATACGGCCCTGCGCGAAGGAACGGCCGGCGAAATTTATAATATCGGCGGCAATAACGAATATAAAAATATCGATATCGTCAACCTGATCATAGATTTGATGGAAAAACGCGGCTGCGGCGGCGGAAAAAGTCTTATAAAATACGTCCCGGACCGTCCCGGACATGATTTGCGTTACGCCATCGACGCTTCGAAGATAAAAAAACGGCTGGGTTTCGCCCCGGCAGTCGATTTCGAGCGCGGCATAGCCATGACGATCGACTGGTATCTTTCTAATCAGCCGTGGCTGATGAATATTATTTCCGGTGAATATAGCAGGTATTACGAAGAAATGTATCTTACGAAATATAAAAATTCCGGCGAAAAATAAAAATTTCAGGAGGGAAAAATGGCTCAATTCGAAATAATCAAAAAACAGGAACTGAAAATGGTGAAGGCCACGCTGAACCACGAGCAGATAAGGGCTGAATCGGGCGCGCTGCACTATATGCAGGGCAAGCTCGAACTGGAATCGAAAATGCCTTCGGCGACAGGTTTTTTAAAGTCTTTCGTCACCGGCGAGAACGTATTCAAACCCGTCTACAGCGGCACCGGCGAAATATTTTTCGGCCCCCCTACCTTCGGCGAATATCTGATTCTGACGCTCAACAACGAGGAATGGATACTCGATAAGAGCGCATATATTTGTTCCGATATCGGCGTCGAGGTCGGCGCATACACCAATAAAGCCATTTCCGGTTTGTTTTCGGGAGAGGGCTTTTTCCAGACCAGCGTTAAAGGCAGCGGCCAGGTCGTTATCCACGCTCCCGGCGAGGTCGAAAGGATCAAACTCGTCAACGACCGACTCGCCGTCGACGGCAGTTTCGCGATTGCCCGCACGGCCGGCCTCAATTTTTCAGTACAGAAGGCCACTAAATCCATCATGGGCAGCATGACATCCGGCGAAGGCCTGCTCAACGTCTTCGAAGGGACCGGAACCGTTCTGATAGCGCCGGTCAGCAATTTATACTTTAACCTCGCCAGCATGATAATGAGCATGCGCATGACCACGAAATAACCCGTTCCGGTTATACTTGCAAGCGGGTTGTTTTTTAGAGAACAGAGAAAAGAGAATAGAGAACAGATGTGGACTTTTTGAAAAATTGATGAAATTTTAATTTTTTAGCACCCATTAAAAAATCAAAAAGCCTCAACTATTCACTATTAACTGTACACTATTCACTGTCATGCCGCCCGCTTGAATAAAAACAGAATTTTGTAATATATAAACCCCCGGTTTTTTATGCCGATATTGTAATCGTACATAAATAAAACAAACCGGGGGTTTATCATGAAAAACGTCATTAACTACGTAAAAACTTATCCCGTAAACGACTACATTCATCTGGAGTCGAGCCTGAAGCAATATTCGTTAAAGGTGAAGCCGAATCCCGTCCAGAACGTGAAGTCGAGCGTGGAAAACGGCTCGCTGAAGATAGACATTCTGGTATAGCGGGCTTTAATTCATTACGGTCTGTGCTGTATCAGATACTCCGAGTAAGCCTGCGGATCGACCGGTTTCACGCTGATCGACCGGGTTTTGCCGCCGGATGTGACGTCGAATTCGACTTCCGCCAGCGCCTTCGCTTTTCCATAACCGGCCGTGAGAGACGCGGCGAGCCTTATATCATCCTCGCCGAATTCGCCCTCGATCAGACTGACCGGCCCCTTTTCAACCGTAGCCTTTACTATGGCCATTTTTTCATCAGAATATTTTTCGATAAGATCGTTTTCCGCCTCGTTGCGGCCTATTATGATCTTATGGCTTTCTTTTATTCTGAAATGCCTTCCCAGCCTTAATCTTACAACATCTTCCATCGTGAGCGTTTTTTCGACGCGGTGCCGCATCAGGTCGAAAAAGCGCTCGGCGTAGGTCTGGTCGGTTAAAAAACAGCAGCCGCCGCCTGGATTCGGAAAGACCTCGATCCCGAGTTCTCTCGCCAGCCTCATCTGGGGGTTCCTTCCCCTGCCGCCTATGTCGTAAAGTTCGTCGCGGTTCACCCAGCCGCTGGTTTCGGGGAGCGTCGGCTCCAGCAGTTTAGCCGAAAGCGGCCTTAAAACAAGCCCGGCGACCCCCGCTTCCTTTTCGATCATGCGCATGGTGTTTTTGTGTTGAGACATCGGGCGCTGGCCGACGACCTCGCCGGTGACTATGAATTTCGCGCCTATCTTCTGCATGTATTTATGCGCCTCACGCAGCATGTGAATGCGGCAGTCGATACAAGGGTTCACATTGGAACCGTAACCGTGCTTGGGTTTTGTGACCATTTCCAGGTATTGCTTCGATATGTCCACTATCTCGACCGGAATTTCGATCTCGGCGGCCGATTTCAGCGCGGCGTTCTCCAGTTTCTTTTTGCTGGCGGCCGATTTCGATCCGTCTACCCTCCTGCGCTGCTCGGTTATGCAGAAACCCGTATAAAAATTTATTCCCATTACCTCTATCCCGATTTTTTCCATTACCTTCGCCGCGAGCATCGAATCGAGCCCGCCAGACATAAGAGCCACGGCTTTTATTTTTTCCATGATTCACCTCGTTTTTAATTCATAATTCATAATTACTTGTCTTTTTTGAAGCCCATACGGGTCATTTCGCCCCAGTGCTTGCTTCCGAGAAGATAATCTATGGTCCCCCTGAACCGGAAATACGTGTTCATCTGTTTGTATCCGAAGTTTTCGATTATGGAGTAAAAAAACAGCCACAGGGTGTGTGAAACTTTAGTATATTTGCGGAACGTCAGTTCCTCGAGAAGTATCGAGCTGACGGACAGTATGATGCCCAGTGTGATGGAAGCCATAGTGAACAGCAGGCAGAACTTATAACCGATTATTCCCATGAAGAAGGAGAACGCGAAAACTATGTAACCCGTGAATTCTATTATCGGACCGAGCATTTCGAAGATGACGAAAAACGGCATGGCGACCAGTCCGACCGTTCCGTAGCGCGGGTTCATGAACATATTGAAATTTAAAATCAGGCTGTCGATCAATCCCCTCTGCCAGCGATTGCGCTGCTTCGAAAGCACCGAAAGGCTTTCGGGGACCTCCGTGTAGCAAACGGGATCGGGCACGAATTTTATCTTCATTTTATTTTCCGGCCTGTATTTGTTGTAGAGCCGGATGACGAGTTCCATGTCTTCGCCGACGGTGTCTGAGCGGTACCCGCCGACGTCGACGACCTCTTTCTTTTTGAAGATGCCGAATGCGCCCGATATAATAAGCATCGCGTCCATGGCGCTCCAGCCGGTGCGCCCAAATAAAAATCCCCTTAAATATTCGACTATCTGAAAGCAGGCGAGCGAACTCGAGGGCAGATCTATTGAAACGACCTCGCCGGCCTCGATCCTGCAGCCGTTGATGACGCGTATGATCCCGCCCGCGGCTATCAGGTCGGGATTTTCAATGAATGTGCGCGACATTTTCAATATGCTTTCGTTGTCGAGAACCGAATCGGCGTCGAGAGCGCAGAATAAAGGATAATGGGAATAGTTGACTCCCGCGTTGAGAGCGTCTGCCTTTCCGCCGTTCTGCTTGTCGATGAGTATGAGGTTTCGGTGCGTCCTGGATATATAAGTGCCGTGGACGATTTTAGAGGCAAGCCCGCTGGAAGGTTCGAGCGAGACCTCGGTCATTTTGTAGGCCGCCTTTAAAACGTCTGCGGTGTTGTCCTTCGAACCGTCGTTAATGACTATAATTTCGAACTCTGGATAGTGCAGCTGAAGCATCGATTTGACGCTGTCGACGATATTGCGGCTTTCGTTATACGCCGGCACGAGTATAGAGACCGGCATATAAAAATTAGACCTGAAAATAATGCCTGCGTTCATGACCTTATTTTCCCGCGCGTATTTTCTGATCTCGAAGAAAGAAAGAAAATTGAGCAGGATGTAAATAAGGTTGATGCCTATGAAGTAAAATACCACCAGGTAGTTGTAAAAATATAGTATACTGATTAATATCTGCGTTTTATCCATTTAAACCGCTTTCTAATTATTTTCCTGCATGGCCGCGCTCTTTTCCGTCAGAACGTGGACGATCGTGCGGAACGCGCGGGAAAGCTCCTGGCCTGCCAGCTCGGGACTGAACATATAACTCGGGAAGTCGAAATTCATTTCATGAAGCGCAAGCGCAGCGTTGTAGCGGACGTTCCAGTCCAGGTCGTTCAGCATTTGTTTCAGTTTTCCGGTCTGATCGTCCGCCCGCAGTTCCAGGACCGCTTTTACCGCGCTTACCCGGACCTCGGAATCCGGCGAGTCGAGGTTTCGAATTATATCGTCGGCCGCGTCGCTGTAGACCATTTTCCCGAGCGAATCTACGCAGCTTTTTATGATCGTGTTTCGACGCGTTTCTTTAAGGATCGAATGGATCTCTTCGGCCGCCTCGAAATATTTATAATGGCCGAGCATGTCGATAACCGCCGCGGTCAGAAGGTCTTCTTCGTCGATCTTGATTATTTTTTCGTCGCGCTTTTTTAATTCGGCCAGCAGCGGAGGACATATTTCTTCGCCGAAAAACCAGAGCATTTCTGACAGTTTATAACTGGTGACCAGTTTTTCCTTCGAAAGCGATTCCAGGACCCGCTCGAGCGCTTCCAGGCATCCGGTCTGCGCTATGGAAGCCACGGCCGCCATTCTTACGAATATGTTGGGGTCGTCGAGCGCGGCAAGCAGATTGTCAATGCCGGCCGGTTTTTTGATGAGCCCCAGGCAGTAGATCGAGTAAAGTTTCAGGTCGATGTCGCTAGATACCGTCGAATCGCACAGATATTTGAAAAGGTGGCTCCGGTAGATAACGTCGACGATCTTGTCGAAGTCGTCGCCTTTTAAATTGGTAAGATAGACCGAGACGAATTCGATGAAACTTTCAAGGTCGCGCGAACGGATCGAATCGAGTATTTTCTTTATGGGCGCCGGGTCGTTTTCGACCATCATAACCAGAAAGGCGTCTTCAAGGTTTTGATATAATTTATTTTTGCGCGCTTCGCGGTAACCTGAAAGCACCTTGCCGGCTATGATATAGCAGAACAAAGCGGTTATAAGCATAGCGAAGCCTATGTTCACTATTATTAAAAAAATAATCAGATCAAAACTGTCGAACATATCATCTTAGTATTTTTTTTACGCGGCTCGCCAGTTCGGCCGGTGAGAACGGTTTTGTGATGTAGTCGTCCGCTCCCATATCGAGGCATTTTACGATGTCGGCTTCCTTGCTCAGAGCGGTAAGCATGACGACCTTTACGCCCCTGGTCCTCTCGTCGCCTTTTATCGTTTTTAGGACAGTTATTCCGTCGACGCCGGGTATCATGACGTCGAGGAGCAGAAGGTCCGGAAGCTCCGTATTAAAATGAGCGAGAAGTTTTTCACCGTTATCGAAGATGGTCACGTCTTTGATCCCGTCGGCGCCGAGCCTGAGTTTGATCAATTTAGCGATGGCCGATTCGTCTTCGCAGACGAACACTTTTTTTGACATTTCAATCACCTTTTCAAATTATTTTTTTTGCTGAATCAAGTATTAGTTTATACGCGGACGGCCCGATTTTCGTTTAATGCCACGTCATAAAACCGTCATGCGTGGGTCGGAAAATTCTTTCTGAATTCCATTATCTCGACGCGTTTCGTTCGGAGTTCGCCGAGCGCCGCGGCAAGTCCTTCAATGCTTCCCGATCGGGCCCTGATCTCGACGCTTTTTGCGACCTCGGCAATCTCGTTGAACCCGAGCTGGAAAGAAGCGCCTTTGATCTTGTGAGCGTAATCGACGGCCTTATTGATGTCGGAAGCGTCTCTGACCGATTCGAGCGTAACGATATCTTCGCCGGTGGAGTTTATCCACGAGTCGACCAGTTCTATGAATATATCCTCGCCCACTCCCAGTTCATTAGCCAGATGTTTAAAATCCATTTTTCACTCCGTTCTTTATTCGCCCGCGGATAGTTCCGCCAGATTTTCTTCGTTCATTACCCATTTTTTGACCATCTCTATTACGGCCTCTTTCTTTATCGGTTTGGCGATGTAATCGTTCATGCCTGAATTCAGGCAGACGTTGCGGTCGCCTTTGATGACGTTGGCCGTCATAGCTATTATCGGAGTCGGCCTGTCGTTTATGTTGTTGAAGAGCATCTCCCTTTCTTTTTTGCTTATGATGGTTTCGGAGTCGATGTGCATTATTATTTCTTCGTGCTGTTTTTTAAAATGATCCGCTTCGAGCTCCCTGATTTTTTGAGTAGCGGTGAGGCCGTCCATCACTGGCATCTGCACGTCCATGAAAATAATATTGTATTTTTCGTCTTCCATCGATTGTTTAAAGAGCGCGACCGCCTGTTCTCCGTTTTCGGCGACATCGACGGAATAACCGGCGGCGGAAAGGATTATCTTGACCAGTTTCTGATTCACGGGATGGTCTTCGACCAGCATGACCTTCAGCGGATAACGCATATCCGCGTAAGCCGCGCCGGGCTTTCCGCCGGTTTCTGTTGCCCGGTCCGGGGCGGCGGACCTGCTTCCGTCGCTCGCCGCTTTTTCTTTCAAAACCTTCGCTATCGTATCTATGGTCTTCTGTCGCCTGATGGGTTTGGGTAGAAAACCGTTAAATCCCGACTCGATGAACTTTTTGACGTTCTTGTCGAACAGCGTCGAAAAAGCGACTATCGGAATTTCACGAACCGCCGGATCTTCGCTGTTCCTTATGTTAAGGGCCGTTTTATAACCGTCGGTTCCGGGCATCTGTATGTCGAGGACCACTATGTCGAACCCTTCGCTGGAGTTGGAAGCCGATTCGAGTTTATCTAAGGCCTTTTCTCCGTCGAGTATGCCCTCGGCACGCATGCCGGCGGTTTTTAACGCGCGCGTAAGGATGTATATGTTCGATTGATTATCGTCAATTATAAGCGCTTTTTTATTCTTCAGCGCTTCGTCCGCCGGGTCTTCTCCGGCGCGAGTATTATCCGCTTTTTTAAGCCACAGCGTGAAATGAAAAACGCTTCCTTCGCCCGGGGCGCTTTCAACCCATATCTCCCCGTTCATGAAATTCACGAGTTTTTTGCATATCGAAAGTCCGAGGCCGCTGCCGCCGTATCTTCTGGTTATCGAGCCGTCAACCTGCTTGAAGGTTTCGAAGATTATGTCGAGTTTGTCCTCGTTTATGCCTATTCCGGTGTCTTTTATGCTGAAGTGAAGGTTTGCCTTGTCGCCGGTTTCGCCTATGCTGCTCACCGCGAGGGCAATTTCGCCATTTTCGGTGAATTTGGAGGAGTTGCCCAGAAGGTTGATGAGTATCTGCTTTAATTTTATTATGTCGCCTTTATAGAAAGTCGCGCGACAGTCGTCGATATCGCAGATAATTTCTATGGGCTTGTTTATGACGATGAAACTTATCATCTCGCACACTTCGTAGCAGACGAGTTCGAGGTCGAATTCTATTTCCTCGAGTTCGAGTTTTCCGGCCTCGATCTTCGAGAAGTCGAGTATGTCGTTGATCAGCTTGAGCAATATCATGCTGCTGCTTTTGATCGTCTTGACGTAGTCGAGCTGGTCTTCGCTCAGATGCGTCGAAAGCAATATGTCGGTGAAGCCTATCACGCCGTTGAGCGGCGTTCTTATCTCGTGGCTTATATTGGCCAGAAATTCGCTTTTGGCGATGTTGGCGTAGTCGGCCTGTATTTTAGCGTACTGCAGCTCGAATTCGGCTTTTTTGCGCTCTGTTATGTCCTCTTTTACCGCCAGAAAATGCGTTACCATGCCGTGCCTGTTCTTTATGGGCGATATGGACGCGAATTCCCAGTAAAGCTCGCCGTTTTTCTTGCGGTTATGAAGTTCGCCGTGCCATTCGCGCCCTGAGATAATGGCGTTCCAGAGCTGCTTGTAGGTTTCGACCGGCACCTGGCCGGACTTGAGCACGCGCGGATTTTTTCCGATGACCTCTTCCGGCGCGTAACCCGTCGTTTGGCAGAACTTCGGATTGACGTATTCGATGTCTCCTTGTATGTTGGTTATTACGACCGAAACCGGGCTCTGCTCGATCGCGTAGGAAAGTTTCCGGAGCTGATCTTCGTTTTGCTTGCGTTCCGTGATGTCGTCGAAACTTTCGATGAAGCCTATGTAGTTTCCGGTGTTGTCTTTCAGCACGCCGCGGTTTTTGAGTATCGTTTTAAGCGAGCCGTCCTTGTTCAGGATTATGCTTTCGGAGGCCTTCGCGCGCTCCATGGCGTTAAGTTCTTTTTCGGTGAAGGTCGAGCATTTTTCGCGGCATATTATGAAGCATTTTTTGCCGATCGCTTCTTTCGGGCTGTAGCCGGTCAGTTCGGCGGCCCGGTCGTTCCAGCTGGTAATGGTGCAGTTCTTGTCGACCGTGAAAATGGCGCTGGGCGTTACCTGATAGATAAGTTCGGCGTATTCTTTGGCCTGCTTAAGTTCGTCTTCGGCGCGCTTGCGCTCGGCTATCTCGCGGTGAAGCTCTTCGTTGGCGCGCGCCAGGTCTTCGGTCCTTTCGCGGACGCGTTTTTCGAGCCTTTCGTGGGCGTCGAGAACCTCTATTTCCATCCGGCACTGTTCGGAAATATTCTGCACGGCCGCAAGCCCGAGTGTTTTGCCGAATGGTTCGACCGTAAGGACGCAGTTTATGAGCACCTCGATCAGGCTGCCGTCTTTTTTTACATACTGGCAGAAGTAGTCCTTGATCTGGCCCGAACTCAGAAAGTGCGGTGAAACTTCAGCGGAAGTGAGCCTTTTGTGCTGCGGCGGTATCAGAAAGTCGAAGCGTTTTCCCATTACCTCTTCACGGCAGTAACCGGTCTCTTCGAGCCATTTTTTGTTGACGTCGCAGAAATTTCCGTCGGCGTCGAACGAAAACATCATTATGGGCGAGAGCTCGTAGATATTTTGGAAGCGTTCTTCGCTGAGCTCGAGTTCCCTGTGCAGTTTTTTCTCGATCTCGTTGGATATGTAATGCCTTTCGGCGGCGTAGCAGATGGAGCGGACCAGGAATTTGTTGTTGACCTGTCCTTTTACCAGATAATTCTGCGCCCCCGCTTTGACGGCGTTTATCCCGATAAGTTCGTCGTCGATACCCGTCAGCACGATTATAGGAATTTCTTTTGTGTGTGCGCGAAGCCTGGCGAGCGTTTCCAGTCCGGTTTCGTCCGGAAGCGAAAGGTCGAGCAGGATCACGTCGAATTTTTTTTGTTTAACCAGCGCTATGGCTGATTCCAGCGAATCAGCTTCGCTGATATCAAAGGTGAAGATAGATTTGGCGTGCGTGAGCATAAGGTTGAACGCGCGCGCGTCAAGAGGATTGTCCTCCACCAGCAGCAGTTTTAAAGATTTTTCGCTCATCGGGTTTCTCCAGTTGAATTTTTCCGTCCGTCCGTCCCGGTTGATAATTGAAGCCCGGCCGCGGCCGTTTCTTTATTATAGCGCGTGAATTTATCATTGAGGGAATCATAAACATCCGCCGCGCTTTCGACCTCGCCTCTTTTTCCCATCATTTCGAGCGCCAGCAGCGCCGAGGCTATTTCGTCCGCGCAGGCGTTAAGCGCGGAGCCTTTGAGGCGGTGCGAGCATCGCATCAGGCGGTCCGCGTCCTTCGCTTCCACCGCGCCGGCGATATCCGCTAAATACTGCGGCCAGGCCTCCAGGAACATTTTTATTATCTCCGACATAAGGTGCTCATCGCCGTCCATGTTATCCTTTAAGTTGGCGTAATTAAAAACGGCATGCGTCGCGTCCGCGCCAGGAGAGCTTCCCGCTCCGCCGGAGGTCTGCGCCGCCTCGCAGGCTTCGGCCGCCGCCGCTCTGGCCTCGCCTGTCATCCTCGCCAGAAGAGGCGCCAGTTCCTTAAGCCTGACCGGCTTGGACATGTACGCGTTCATTCCGGCTTTCAGGCAGGCCTCTTCGTCCTGTTTGGTGGCGGCTGCGGTCATGGCTATTATTGGTACGCGAATCCCTTTTTTTCTGAGACGGCGCGATGCCTCAAGGCCGTCCATGACGGGCATCTGAACGTCCATCAGGACCGCGTCGTACCCGGCGGCGCTTATGCGCTCGAGCGCCTCAAGGCCGTTCTCGCAGACCGATATCGAGTGTCCTTTCTTTTCGCAAAAACTTCGTATGAGTTTGACGTTAAGGGGATTGTCCTCGACGACGAGAATGCTGTATTTTTCGTCGGGCGCGCCGCCGTCGTTTTCCGCCTCCGCGGAGTCGGCGTTGTGCTCTTCGTATCCGGCGCCTTTTTTAAAATCGATCTCGAAATAAAAATTGCTTCCTTCGCCTTCCGCGCTCCGCACCGATATTTTATCGCCGCCGAGCATAGCGACGAGTTTATTTGAAATGGCAAGCCCGAGGCCGCTTCCGCCGTATCTTCTTGTTATGGTCCCGTCGGCCTGCACGAACGGCGAAAAAATAAGGTCTATTTTGTCCGGCGAGATACCTATGCCGCGGTCGGCGACCTCGAATTTTATCGCCGCGGTATCGCCGGTCCGGGAAACAAGTTTTACTATAAGGCGTATTTCGCCGCTCGAAGTGAATTTTATAGAGTTTCCGACCAGGTTGAGCAGTATCTGCCGCAGCCTGTACGGGTCGCTGATAACGCTGAAATCGACCGCAGGATCGTACTGCCTGACAAGGCTGAGCCCTTTTTCGCGGGAGGCGGCGAACGAGATGCTTATGACCTCGTCGGCGATTTCGAGCGGGTTGAACTCTATCGCTTCTATTTCGAGTTTGCCGGCCTCTATCTTCGAAAAATCGAGTATGTCGCTTATAAGCGTGGCCAGAATGCTTCCGCCGCTTTTAATGTTTTTGACGTAGTCGAGCTGCTCGGCGTCGAGCCGGGTGTCGTAAAGCATGTCGGAAAAACCTATTATCGCGTTCATCGGCGTCCTGATCTCATGACTCATGGTGGCGAGGAACTCGCTTTTCGCGCGGTTCGCCATGTCCGCGGATTCTTTGGCCGCCTGAAGTTCCAGCTCGGCCGTTTTCCGGCGAGTCACGTCCTGAAAATATATCGAAATGCCTTCAGGCGAGGGATAGACATTCATCTCGAACCATTTGCCGAAAGGCGGGTAATATTCGGTAAAAACGCTTTTGACGGACTGCTTCATGCTTTTTTCGAGTTCGCGGTAAAACTCGAGTTTGAGCGTGTCGGGGAATATGTCGGAAAGTTTTTTCCCGATGAGCACGTCGCGCGATTCGCTGAGGAGCTTTTCAGCGGCCGGGTTCGCGTAGGTGAAGCGCAGGTCGCGGTCTATGGCCAGAAAGCCGTCAGTTATGCTTTCGAGTATGTTCGATATGTTCGCGCTCGAAAGCCGGAGCTCGCCTTCGACGCGGTGACGTTCCTTGATCTCGGTCGCCAGTTCGTTGTTGGTGGCGCAAAGCTCGAGAGTTCTTACGTTGACCTCGTTTTCGACGCGCAGGGCGAAGATTTGAAGTATCCTGATTATTATCGAGAACAGAAGGGTCATCATCAGGCCGCTTATAGAAAGCGCCCATATGAGGCCGGTTCGCGCCCCGCCCGCGTATTTGTAATCGCCCTGCCAGACGAATCGCCAGCTGAGTCCGAATATGTTCATGGTCCTGGAATAGGTCAGCGACAGAGGCAGGTTTTTTTTCAGCGCTCCGTAAATTATTTCGCCGGTGGCCGTGTCGGAGATTATAAGGTTGGTCGTCGATGAAAGAAAATCGACCAGAGATCTTTTGATCATCTCTTCGATGCCGTTGATGAAGATTATATAGCCTTTTACGCCCCGCGGGCGGGCGTCGGAATCGCCTTCGAGTATCGGCACCGCGCAGTAGATTACGGGCGATTTCAACCCGGCCAGGGATTTTTCTGAAACGAAGGCGAAGTATTTGTGGGCCGGAGAATGGCGCAGAAACTTTTCATTGGAGATTAAAATTTCTTTAAGCTCGCGGATGGAAAAGCCTTTCATTGAATCGGAAGGCGAGAAGAATTTGAGAAGAAAAGCGTTATTTTCTTTCGCCTGCTTTTTGAACGCGATTTCCGAGGTGCCCATCTCGAAAAATCCGCGGCTCAGGCTTTCGGAGCCTCCGAATACGACCTTGCCCGGGTTCAGGTTTATGACCCACAGCATGGAGTTGAAGAAATTCGAATTGTCGAGTATGTTCGAAGAAATTTTTCTGTAGACGCCGCTGCTGAGGTAGTCGGCCGCCGGCGTCTGAAAAAGGGCCCTGAGGATGTTGAATATAGCCTCGTTGAGCTCCACTTTGCGCTCGAACTGGAGAGCGGCGCGTTTCATGTCGTTTTCAAAAACCTTTTCCAGGTCGGCTATGCGGTCCCTGTACTCGACGAAAAAAAACAGCATGCTCGCCATTATTCCCGCCAGCGCGATAGCCATGGGCGCAAATTTATTTTTGATCACTTTATTGGTGAATGTTTTGCTTACGTCGTACATTACTTTTTAATACCGCCGCCGTTTTATTTTTCGATCACGCTTTGAAGCAGCTCGTCTAATTCCTTGATCTTGTACGGCTTCGACACTACCGCGCAGAAGCCGTAATCACGGTATTTCGCCATTATGGTTTCGTTCGAAAAGCCGCTCGCGGCGATGGCTTTTACTTTTTCGCCCGCGCCGGCGAGCGTTTTTACCACTTCCGGCCCGCCCAGGTCGCCCGGAACGAACAGGTCGAGTATCATCGCGTCGAAAGGCTTCAGGTCTTTTCCCGCTTCCATATACGCCGCGATAGCCTCGCTGCCGTTCTTCACGGTGCGCACTTCGTAACCCAGGTGCTTCAGCAGGTTCGCGGTCACTTCCCTGACGATGCTTTCATCGTCCATGACCAGTATTTTCCGGCCTTTGCCGGCCGCCGAAATTGCCGGGCCCGGGGACAGGCATGAGGGGGCGCCTGCTTCCGGCAGGGCTGGCAGCAGCAAGCTGAAAATGGCGCCCCTGCCGTGAGTGGATTCCACCGTGATTATGCCGCCGTGCTTTCTTGCGATCGAGTATGATGCAGTAAGACCGAGACCGTCTCCCGCGCGTCGCGTCGAAAAATAAGGGTCGAAGATCTTCGCGATGTTTTCCGGGTGTATGCCGTGCCCTTCGTCACGGAATGAAATGCGCAGGTATTTTCCGGCGGAAAGATTCATGTGGTTTCCCGGCGCCGCAGTTTCGTTGGAGGCGCGGACGAAGAGCCGGCCGCCGTCGGGCATGGCCTGCGCCGCGTTGATCGCGATATTGGCGATGAGCTGGCTGATCTGGCCTTCGTCGATCTCCGCCGGCCACAATGCGGCTTCTATGTCGTAGGAGGCCCTGACCTTCGTTCCGCGCAGTGCGAATTCTACTGCCGGCCGGAGGGTCTCGGAAAGAAAAACTATTTTTTTTACGGGCGCGCCGCCCTTTGAAAATGTGCGGAACTGCGCGGTAAGGTCTTTCGCCTTGAATGCGATCTCTTCCGCCGTGTTAAGCGCTTCCTGCGCGGGGCTTTCATCGTCTATGATGAATTTCGCGTAGGAAATGTTGCCGGTAATGCCGGTAAGAAGATTGTTGAAATCGTGGGCGATGCCGCCTGCGAGGACTCCGAGCGACTCGAGTTTGCTGACCTTCAGAAGTTCCTCTTCCATTTTCCGGCGGTCGGAAATGTCGCGGAAAACCAGTATGGCTCCGCTCAACGCCCCGCCGCCGTCGAATATCGGCGCGCTCGAGGCCGAAAGAAATTTTTCTTCGCCCGCGGGCGTCACTATTATGCTGTTATGTTCCAGCCCGACGGTCTGGCGTGTCTGCAGTGTCTTTTCAACGGGGTTGGGCGCCGGTTCGCGGCTCGCGGCGTTTATGAGCCGCAGCGCGTCCGAGACCGGGCGTCCTGTTACGGCGCCGCCGTCGAAACCGCATATCGCGGCGGCGGCGTTATTCGCGAAGATAACCGCGAGATCGCACCCGACGGCGATAACGCCTTCGCCGATGCTTTCGAGCATCGTTTCGAGCTTGGCCCTGCCCGAGCGGAGCGCTTCGTTTTCTTTTTTCAGCGACTCCAGTTCGGCCGAAAGGCGTTTGTTTTCTTCTCTTAATTCCGCCGCGGCGGCTTCGTTATTATTGTCAGTGTCGATCATGAAGATGGTCCCCGTTTTCCCGTTTATTAATCGTTTTTATTTACGGTTACGCTTATTGCGCCGGCCGGGCATTTTTTTACGCACATTTTTTCGGCCGCGCACCCGCCGACATTTTCGGAGTTTATGAAAATTTTATTGTTCTGGTATCCGAATATTTTAAATGGGCAGCAGCTCACGCAGATGCCGCATCCGACGCATTTTTCAGGGTCTATGCACACGGCCGTGCCGGTTTCGGGACAGCTTGCGGTCACGCGCCTGCGGTCGGCGGCGGCCGCGCCGGCCGATGAAAGGCCGATCTTGTGGACCTTCATGAGGTTGGTCGAGCCGGACTGTCCTACGGGCACTCCGCCGGTGATGATTATGTAATCGCCGGGCGAGGCGAATCCTGAATCGAGCGCGGCCTTTTCGGCGAGCTGCATCATCCGGTCGGTCGAAGCCGCCTTTTCGATGACGGTGGGGATCACGCCCCAGTAAAGATTAACGCGCCTTCCGATCTCCTCCGACATGGTGATGGCGAGAATCGGGGTGCGCGGGCGGTATTTGGAGACCAGCAGCGCGGTCGAGCCGCTCTCGGTATATGTCACGATGAGTTTCGCCTTTATTTCGGCCGCGGCCGCTCCCGTCGCGTAGCAGAGGCTGTCCGCCGCGCCGTATAGCGGGTTGAGCACGCGGGTCTTCAATTCGTGGTCGCGCGAAACTATTACGGGTTCGACCTCCCGGGCTATCGCCGACATCATTTTGACCGCTTCGACGGGATACAGGCCGCTGGCCGTTTCGCCGGAAAGCATTATGGCGTCGGTCCCGTCGAGTATGGCGTTGGCTATGTCGGATGCCTCGGCCCTGGTCGGGCGGGGGTTGGAGATCATCGATTCGAGCATCTGCGTGGCCACGATGACGGGTTTGCCCTCGAGGTTGCATTTTTGTATTATGCTTTTTTGTATGCGGGGGACCTTTTCGGGGGCGAGTTCGACTCCCATGTCGCCGCGGGCGACCATTACGGCGTCGGCGGCCTTTAGAATGCTGTCGATGTTCACGACGGCTTCGGGGCGCTCGATTTTGGCCACCACAGGCGTGTTCATCGACTTTTTATGTATGAAGCGCTTGACGTTCTCTATATCGCTTGCGTGGCGGACGAAGGAGAGTGCTACGTAATCCACGCCGTTCGCGAGCGCAAATTCGAGGTCTTCAAAATCTTTTTCGGTGACCGGAGGCGCCGACACGCTCGCGTCGGGAAGGTTTATGCCCTTTTTTTCCTTGAGGAGCCCGCCTTTTGTGACGCGGCATAAAATGTCGGTCGCGGACTTCACTTCGATGACCTTGAGTTCGAGCAGGCCGTCGTCTAAAAGAATGGTGGATCCGGCTTTGACGTCGAGCGGAAGGTTTTTGTATATGGTCGGTATGATGTCGGGCCCGAAACAATTCTCGCGGGTGGTTATGGTCACTTCGGCGCCGTCGGTAAGGGTTATGGGCTTCGAGTCGGGCAGCTTGCTGACCCTTATTTTGGGACCCTGAAGGTCGGCGAGGATCGCGGTGCGGCAGCCGAGCTCTTTAGCGGCCTGTCTTATCATAGTTATGTTGGCCAGATGGCTTTCGTGAGTGCCGTGTGAAAAGTTAAGGCGCGCTACGTCCATTCCGGCTTCCATAAGGCGTGTTATCGTGGCCGGATTTCCAGAAGACGGTCCTATGGTGCAGATTATCTTCGTTAAATTGAACATCGGGGTCTCCTTTAACTATCTTATATAATAACAATAAATGCTTTTGGAGTTCGGCAGTATTATATCAAAGTTATTCGATAATTTCAATAAAAGTTGAATAAATATAATTAAATTTTGAATTATTTTTCCGATAAAACATTCGATGAAAAAGATTATTCTAGCATTTATAACCGCCACGTTCATATTTGTTCTGACGCTTCGCATCTCATGGCCTAACCAGGAGCCGTTCATGGGCCTTTCCGCCGACGACGGCGATGTTCTTACCATGTATTACGGCGGAATGCACGAGAATGCCCTTGCCCGCCTGGACGCGCTTATTAAACGCAAACCCGATCGTCTCGACCTGATTTTGATGAAGGGTCACGTTTTAAGGCAGCTCGGCGATTCGGCCGGCGCCGCCGGAGCCTACGTTCAGGCCATGAAGAGGGAGCCCGGCAATTTTTCGGCCGGCTATTATTACGCGTTCTCGAGATACCTGAACGGCGAATACAGGGATTCGCTGGAAGCCCTGGCTCCGTTGTTAAAGGAATCGGTGAAAAAAAGCGTCGATTCGCAAAGAAGCGTTCTGCTGCTCAAAGCGCTCGATGAAATGGAGATTAAGAATTACGCCGAGGCCGCGGATACTCTCGCGAAACTTAACGCGGTCTTTCCAGATTTTTCTCCTTATCTGCACCTTTACGCCCGCGCCCTCGAAAAAAAAGGGAATATAGCCGGCGCAAGGGAGGCGTATTTGAAAGCCTATAAAAACGATACGTCCAACTTCGAAATACTTTTAGACGCGGCCCCTCTGTTGTTGAAAAGCGGGGATATCGAAAACGCCTATAAATATTATAAAAGGATCAGCGAAAAAATAAAGAACGATTATGAGATAAAAAAAATATACGGCGAGCTTTCAGGCCTTTACAGGAAATTGATGGCGGAAAAGCCCCCTTCCGCGCACTCGAAACAGCCGGAGCCCCGAAAGGTCTCTGCGGTGGAAGGTGCAGGGGGACACGAAGTGCTCATCGGACTTAATACGAATGAAAAAGGAGAACCGCTGGGGCTTTCTTCGATAAAGCTCAAGTCTTCCGGCCGATTTTCAATATACGCCGATAAGAACGGCAAGCGCCTTTTCACCGGCAACGATTCGAATACGAATGAAAACGAATACGAGCTCTATTTCAAAAAAGGCGAATTCCATATCACGAATAATACAAGCAAAAGGTCTTTCAGGCTGGGCCGCGGCAACGTTTTTCTGAAGCCGGCCGCGGCGGCCGACACGGTGCTTTTCAAGGGCGTCAGGGTAGGTGCGGGCAGCCCCTGGGAATCTTCCGAGGCACGCTACTACAGAGGCGGATTCAAATTCATCGCGAAAGGCGTTAATTTTAATATAATAAACAAAGTGGAACTCGAAAGTTATCTCGCCTCGGTGCTGCCCTCCGAGATGCCGCCGAAGTTTCCGAAAGAAGCGCTGATGGCGCAGGCCATATGCGCGCGCTCGGAAGCGCTTTACAAAAAGAACGTCATAAAGAGGCATTCGAAATACGGATACGACCTCTGCGACGACCAGCACTGTCAGATGTATCGGGGCGTTTCATGGGAAAGCCCGGCCGCTACTGACGCGGTCGTTAAAACTGCCGGAAAGATAATCACCTATAAAGACAAGGTCTGCGACGCCATTTATTCGGACAACTGCGGCGGCCACACTCAGTCCAGCGCGGACATAAGCGGATGGGGCGACGCGAAGTATCTCAGATCCGTGAGCAACCTGAGGCGCGAGGGAAACGGGCACGATATTTTCAGCCCGCTTTTTCTGGAGCGGTTCGTGGCGTCCGCCGGCGATTCGTACTGCCGGGCCTCGGGAGCCATAAAAAACTACCAGTCCAGATGGATTCGGAAGATAGACGCGAAATTCATGAACGAGTCGCTTCGTGACCTCGGCGTCGGGGACGTTTTGAGGGTTATACCGCGCAGAAGGGCTTTTTCGGGGCACGTCGATTCGCTGGAAATAGTGGGCTCGAAGGGGAAGAAGGTCATCAAGAACGAACTCAAAATAAGGAGACTTTTTTCGTATTCGCCGCTGCGCTCGTCGAAGTTCATAGTCGAAACGGCTTACGACAAAAAAGGCAAGCCGAGGTTTTTCATGTTCATAGGCGCCGGTTTCGGCCACGGCGTAGGAATGTGCCAGAGCGGAGCGTACGGAATGGCCGGCGAGGGCAAAAAACACGCCGACATTATAAAGCATTACTTTAGCGGCGCCAAGATATCAACTATTAATTAATTTCAATATAAAATAAGAATTTAACCCCTGTTCATTTCATGCGGATAATTATTAGTTAAGAGTTGAGAACGGATGGCAGAGAGTAAACGCCGGGGATATTTTATTATGTATCAGAACTCCGCCATGTTTTTAATAGTCAAAAAACCTTAGTTCTCCACTCTCCACTTTAAGTAAGGTCCGTTCGCGCGCTCAGGCGGTCACGATCCTCGGCAGCGATTCGTTGATGCGCGTCACTACCTCGTAGTTGATCGTGCCTATCTTCGATGCCAGGGTTTCGGCGGATATGGCGTCGTCTTCGGAGGCGCCCAGCAGAAGGACCTCGTCCTCGCTTTTCACGCCCTCGATATTGGTCACATCCACTATGAACATGTTCATGCAGATACGCCCCAGCACGGGCGCGCGTCGCCCGCGGATTATGACGTATCCGCTGTTGGAGAGCTTTCGGTCGTAGCCGTCGTAGTAGCCGGCCGGAATGACGGCGATCCTGCTCGCCTGGGTCACGAAATCGGAGCAGCCGTAGCCTATGCAGGAATTGGCCTCCACTTCCTTGACCTGCGCCACGATGGTCTTCCATTTCATTACGGGCATGAGGTTGAATTCGCTTATCTTTCTTTCGTAGGCGGATATCTTGGTTTCTTTTGAAGGCCACAGGCCGTAGAGGCCGATGCCGAGCCTTATCATTTCGAAATGCACGTTGTCGAAAAGTATCGCGGCCGCAGTGCAGGCCGTGTGGCGGTATTTTACGGCGACGCCCGCCGCGTTGAACATTTCGTGCGCCTCGCAAAAATTTTCGACCTGCTTGCGCGCGTAGCTGTGCTCGGTCGTATCTTCTATGTTGGCGTAATGGGTCGATATTCCTTCGACCTCGATATTTTTCTTGCTTCTGACGAGTTTTAAAAATTCGGAAAGGTTCTCGCGCGTAACACCCTGCCTGTTGAGCCCGGTCTCGATCTTTACGTGGATCTTCGCGTTCTTTTTACATTTGGCGGCGGCCTCCTGGAGGCGGCTGACGGTTTCGGCGTTATAGACGACAAGAGACACGTCGTGGCTGACGGCGTCTTTGAGGTTGGCCAGCGGCGTGTAGCCCAGGACCAGGATCGGTGTTTTTATCTTCATGCTCCGGAGCCTGACTGCCTCGTCGAGGCAGTTGACGCCGAAGAAGTCGACGCCGTGGGCGGCCGCTATCGAGGCAACTTCACTCAGGCCGTGCCCGTATGCGTTCGCCTTGACGACGGCCATTATTTTCACGCCGGGTCTCACCCTCGCGCGCATTACGTCGATGTTGTTAATGACGGCTTTTTTTGAAATTTCTACCCAGGAGATCTTATCGCTGGACATCAGATGTGCTCCGTTTTTTACAAGACGCGCGCGGCGGTTTAACGCGGCTACTCTATAGTGAGCGCGCCTATGGAATCGCAATACTCTTTATCGCGGCTGTATATTAAAATAACCTTATGTTTGTTTTCGTGCTTTATGCAGTCGAAATCGCCGATAGTCCGGTGCGCGGCGATCTGCATCAAGGTTTTATTGATGATTTTGTAAACGTACATGGCGGAGGAAACCGGCGCGCTTTTTCCGTCTTCGAAGTGCTCGGCCCTGAACATAACGAATTCGTTGTCGAAACTGAACCTGACGCCGCTTATTACGGCGGAACCGAAGTTGTGATAGAACGAGTCGTATTCTTTATTTCTTTTAATGTCGTAAACGCGGAAAGTCCGGCCGGCTTGATCGTAAAAAAACGCAAGGGGGCGGCGGGTGTTCGAGGAAAGGGCGGCGGGATATTCCGGCCAGGCGTTGGCGAGGTTTTCGTGAATATCGAAGGCCGCTACGGTTTCAGCAGTGTCGTCGTTTTCGCCGACGAGTTCGAGCGTGAGCGAGACTTCGCCGCTCGCGCGTGAAATTTTAAGATAGTTTTCACCGGTCGCTCTGTGTCTTGAAAAAACCGCGCCTTTAAGCGATGCGCCGCCGCCGGCCCTCATCAGGAGCGGGACCTCGGAAGCGCCGCCTATCGAAGACGGTGGCGTTAATTTCCACTCGTTTCGGCCGCCGGGGCTTTTCATCAGCGGGTCGGCCGAATGCCTGACCGAAAACGATTTCGTTTCAGGGTCTATCAGGCTGAAATCGAACATCGCGCCGCTGAAGTTGGTGAGTTTTGCAAACTCGAAGTCGAGGTTCATAGAGTATATGTTGGCGTTGCCGAAGCCGAAGCCCATGAGCAGGTAAACAAAATTTTCCTGCGGCGAGGTGATGACATTTTTAGCCGCGGCGATCTTTTTATAGACTATATCGTTCGACGCCGCAAATCGCGCGGCGCAGTCGAAGTCGTTGATGGTGCCGTCGGAAATCGAAACGCTCGCCCGGACGGCGTCGGAAGCGTTCAGGGCAGAAACGGAAGGCGCGAGGATCTTGCTCTCGCGATCGGTCAGCGAGTCGGCTATCCTGAATCCGGCGATAAAATCTCCGGTGACGATAAATATATGGTTTTTAGAATATATTGCCGCGTGCGGTTCGGCGCCCGCCGGGACCTTATAAACAGGAAAAGACCTGCCCGCAAACAGATCGCCGTATGAAAAAATGTAAAGATGCCAGTCGGAAACGACCGCGGCGTGATACTTTTTTTTATTTATTTCCAGAGGGACGCTGAACAGTATTTTGCCGTCGCACACCATGTTTTTAAGGATGGCGCGATCTTTTTTTTCGTTGAGGCCGGCTATTTCGCATCCGGCGAGGCCGGGCCGGGGCTCCGAGTTGAAATCTTCGCCGGAAACATCGGCGGCGCCGTCAATGAGCTGTATCTTATGCCAGCGTCTGCCGCCGTCTTTTAAGAGCGAGCTGAAATAAAGGTTGTGCTCGTCGGTTTTGAACGACTCTTTTTCAATTTCAAGGTTTTTAATGCCGTATTTAAAATTAAGGGTCACCAACAATTCGTCCGCCGCAAGGCAGAAAGCCGGAGACAAAATTGCGATCGCGCAAACCAGGGTGGCGAGCGCGAAACGTTTCGCGGAAAAGGAAATATTAAATTTCATCGTTTATGTACACCAACCGTCTTTTTATGATTTTTTTATATTACTTTTTTCTCATGAGTATAACGCCGGATACGGGCGGGACCGAATAATCGCCTTTAGCGGCCGCGAGGCCCGCGGGATTTACTTCGGCGCCGTTGCAGAGCACTTTCCATTCTTTATCGTCCGGCAGGCCGAATTTGATCCAGTTGTTCTGATCGCCGTTAAGAAGGACCAGGACGTCGTTTTCTTTGCCGAAAAGCTGATAGCCGAGGCCGTTATGATTGTCGACGAGCAGCCATTTGATGTCTTTGTCGCCGAGAGGGCGGTCGTTTCTGAACTGCGGGAAGGTTTTTCTGATCTTTATGAGGCCAGCGAAGAAATCGAAGGCTTTTTTATTTTTGGCTTTGAGCGCCCAGTTGATGTGGTTGATCTCGTTGTCCTGGTCGTAGGAATTGTCGTTTCCGAATTTGGTCTTCAAAAATTCCTGGCCTTCGTGCAGCATGGGTATGCCCTGCGAGGTAAGCGTTATAAGGCCGGCGAGCATGGCTATTTTCTGGTTGCCGCCACAGGCGTCCATCATGGTTGCGTTGTCGTGGCATTCGACGAAATTAACGGTTTCCGTCGGTTTGCCGGCCCACCAGTAGCAGGTGCCGCAGATGAGCGTCATCATATTGTCGCGGTTGGCCTTGCCCGACGCGAAATTTCTGACGTTGTTCTTGAAGTCGTCGTTCCATTTAGCCCAGCGCGTGTTTCTGAAGTCGCCCTTCGACCACTGGTTGCGGTTCCAGTCGGCCGCCCAGGGTTCGGCTATTAAAATGACGTTTTTGGGAAGCGTGTTGTTTATGGCCATCATGGTTTCTTTGTCGATGATGGTTGCCAGATCGAAGCGGAAGCCGTCTATTTTGTACTCTTTTACCCAGTGCATGAGGGTCTCGACCACGTAACGGCGGCCGAGAGCGCTGTCGGTGCGGAACTCGTTGCCGCAGCCGGTGCCGTTCCAGTAGAAGTCGGGATTAGCGCAGAGCCTGTAATATTCATGGTTATCGACGCCTTTGAAGTTGAAGGTGGGGCCCTGTTCGTTGCCTTCGGCGGTATGATTGTAAACCACGTCGAGAATGACGGCTATGCCGTTTTTATGAAGGCCGTCTATGAGCTTTTTGAGTTCGGCGACCTGCTTGCCTTCGGGAGAAGAGGCGTAGGAGGATTCGGGCGCCATGAAATGGGTGGTCATGTAGCCCCAGTAATTAACGCCCGAAGGCGCGGCCTTGTTGTCGAATTCGTGAACGGGAAGCAGCTCTACCGCGTTGACGCCGAGCTCTTTTAAGTTGCCGAGAACCTTTTCGGACGAAGCGCCCTCGAGAAGGCCGAGATATTTTCCGCGCTTATCGGCGGGAACGCCCGAAGACGAATGCGAGGTATAACTTTTTATGTGCATTTCGTAGACTACTATGTCTTTTATGTCGGGAGTTTTGAAATCGGAGGTCCAGTTGTAGGCGTTGTCGACGACGACGCTCTTGCCGTAGCTGCCGTCGTTGGCGTATGCGTAGGGGTCGGAAAGAAGGTTTTTGGGATTAAATCTTTCGCCTTTGCCGGCGGGGCCGTCTATGTGATAGCCGTAGAATTTTCCGGTGAGTTTCTGGCTGAAAGCAAGATACCATACGCCTTCGGCGGTCTTTTTCATTTCGTATTCCTTGCCGGTTTTAGCGTCGGCCGAATCGAAAATTGAAAGTTTCACGGATGTCGCGCGCGGCGCGCTTATAGCGAACGTGGTCGTGTTGGTGTCGGCGTAATAGTTGGCGCCCTGTTTTAATTTCGCGGCCGTCCTTGCGGGGCTTTTTGCGGGGGCCCCCGATTTGACGGTAACGTTTTTCGAGATGGACTCGACTTCGCTTTTTGCCATGATATTTTTCTGCGAAGAGAGCCGGCGGACGGCTTCGGATGCTTTGCGTGAGACCGCGAGCAGTTCTTGCTGGTCGGACGACTGCGTTATTAAAAATCTGGTTTTTTCGTCCAGCAGCTTTATCGTTTTAAGCGAAGCTAAAACGTATGGGAGCTTCTGGTTTTTCGACGCGAACGCCGAGGCCGATTCGAGCACGTATTCGAGCTGCATCGGCGTGTTGACGTTAGATATGAAGGAGCGTATCTCGTCAAGGCTTACGCCTTCGAGGCGGCTGAAAACTTCGTCTGATAATTTATCGATATCGGCGCCGGCGCCTCCGGAGAGGACGTTGCTGGACGACTGGGAGATGTCGCGCGCGAGGTTGTCGAGGGCCTTGGTGAAGCCGTCCGACTGCTGCTGGGCGAATGAAGCGCAGGCCGAAGCGAAAAAGAAAACCAAAACCGAAAGCAGGGTTAAAAACCTTCTGGATACTAAATTCTTCATGACAGATTCCCCCCATATTTATTTTTTTTATACAAAAATTAAAACTCAAAAATCACAAATGCAAGATTAAAGGTATTAAAAATCTTACATCAATTATACAATACAATGCCGAACTTGTAAACAATTTATCTAAAAAATTATAAAAATATTGACAAAATATTAAAAGTTTGATATATTCACGACATTTAAATTTAAAGTCGAAGGGTATGTTTTAGTAAAAAATTAAAGTATAAATTTGAAGGGAGAAATTATTTCCATGCATCAGGGGTCAATTTTTTTCTCGAAAAGCAACGTTATTGTCAAAATTGTAATATGGGCGGTAGTCGCAGCGTTCGTACTGTCCATATTTATCTTCGCGGGTACCTTCCATTTGAACCAGCAGCAGCAGCAGGCCGTCGAAGATCTTAAAAACATGAACAAGCAGAAGGTTTCCGACGCCGATTACAAGAAGGTTCTCGCCAGCGTCAAAGCTTCGACCGACGAGGTAATGGATATCACCGCCGGTGATTATTACGATATATTCCACCGTCAGGATGAAAACTTCCGCAAGGTTTATTCAGGCAAAAAGCAGCGCGAAGAACTCCTTAATCAGATCATCGAGGTCAAAATGGCGGAAAACAAGTCGAAGAAAATCGCTCCCACTCCCGCCGATTACGAAGAAGAGATCAACAAGATATTCCCCGACAAACAGCAGATGGCCGATTATCTTAAAAATAGCGGCATGACACGCGAGATCCTCGAAGAACGCCTGAGGCCCCAGGTTCAGGAAAAACTTCTGAAGCGCCAGCTTTCCAAGCCGCGCGAAGTGTCTGAAGAAGCCATTAACAAATACTATGCCGAACATCAGAAAGAGTACGCCGAAATGAAGACCCTGCCCGGCGAATCGAAGGAAACAGAGATCGTTAAACCGTTAAACGAAGTAAAAGACGCTATCCGCGCTCAGTTACTCAAAAACGTTTCGGACGACGACATCAATTTATATTATCAGCAGCACAGGGGCCGCTACAAAAATCCGCTCACGATGAACCTGGCGCATATATTCATCAAATCCGATTCCGAAGCGGTTAAAAAATCGATAAACCCGACCGACGAAGAACTTAAAAAATATCACGAAGAGAACAAAGACAAATATAAAACTCCCCGCAATTTCGAGATAAAAGCGATCGTAAAGCCTTACGACAGCAAAGAATTGCGCGACGGCGTAACCGTTTCCGAAACCGAAGCGGTCGAATTCTATCACAAGAATACTCCTAAATTCACCACCAGAGCGCATATCGACCTCAAGAACATCCTCATCGACCCTAAATCGAAAGAGCGCGTCGATGCGATGAACCCGACGGACGACGACCTTCTTGCATTCTATAACCAGACTGACGAGGTAAAAGCCTCCCATATACTCGTAAAAGACGAAACGCACGCGGTCGAACTCAAAAAGAAGATCGACGCCGGCGCCAATTTCGAAGAACTCGCTAAAGCCGAATCCACCTGCCCCTCTAAAGAAAAAGGCGGCGACCTCGGCTTCTTCAAGCGCGATATGATGGTAAAAGAATTTTCCGACGCGGCGTTCGCGCTCAAAATAGGCGAGATAACCGGTCCCGTAAAAACCCAGTTCGGCCATCACATAATCAAATCGGTCGAGCAGAAAACCGCTTATTCGAAGCCGTTCGACGAGGTAAAAGAAGAGGTTAAAAAGATTTATATCGAGAAAAAGCTCGACGAAAAAGCGAAAGCCGCTGCCGAAGATGTTATCAAAAAGATCAAAGGCGGCGAAAGCTTCGCCGAGCTCGCTTCCAGGCATTCCGATGGCGCGTCGAAAGCCAACGGCGGTTTTTTAGGCACCATTTACCAGGACAATAAAGAACCTGTCGAAAATATGGATAAACTTACGGGCGAAGTCGCAATGAACGGCCGCGTATTAGACAATATACTTTACACGGCTTTCTCGCTCAATAGCGACACCACGCCTTCCGAAGTAATTAAAACCCCTCTCGGTTATCACGTTATAATGGCTTCGAATAAAGTCGACGCGAAACTCAAGCCTTACGAAGAATGCAAGGCCGAAGTAGTCGAAGAATTCAAAAATGATACCGCTAAGACGAAGAGCGAAGCGCTTATGGAAGAAACCTACGCTAAACTGACCAAGGGCGGCTATAAATTCGAAGAACTGCAGGCTAAAATTTCCGAAGGCCCGTCGGCTAAAAGCGGCGAGGTATGCGGCAAAGTTTACCTCGGCGAGACCCCCAAAAATTACGACAAATCGAAACTTGCCGGCGAAATACTTAAGAAGGCCGAAGATGAGATACCGGCCGAAGTTTCAACCGCCCTCGGCAAGCTCAGCTACGAAGGCCAGGTCAGCGAAGTTATCAAACTTCCCTGGGCCGCGGTTCTATTAAAGGCCGAAAAGATATACGAACCTTCGTTCATGACCTTCGAAGACGCCAGAGAAGCGCTTAAAACCGCTTATATAAACTTTAAAACCGAAGAGATAATCAAAAAGAAACTCAACGAGGCTAAAGAAAAAGCCCTGAAGGGCGAAGATTTCGGCGCGCTGGCAAAAAGCGTATCCGAAGGCGTCACTAAAGACGATTCCGGCGAAATAGGCCTGCTCGTAAAAGGCGAAGGCTTCAAAGACAAAGCGGCTTCCGATAAATTCAAGAACGAAGTCTGCATGCCCTGGGGCGCCATGATAGATCCCGCCATCGAAGAAGCGGTATTCGACCTTGAAAAAGGCGCTTATTCCGACATCGTCAAATCGTCTTTCGGCTTCCATGTTTTTAAGGCGATCGACAGGATCACCGACAGCTATAAAGAAGCATCCGAAGTGAAAGATAAAATCAAAGAATCGCTTTCGAGAAGCTCGCTGGTCACCGAAGAAGAAATTAAAACCTACTACGAACAGCATAAGGGCGAATACACCACGCAGGAACGCGCTAAAGTCAGAATTATCGTAGTGGCGAGCGAAGAAGAAGCGAATAAGATACACACCGAACTCACCAAAAACAAGAAAGACTTCGCCGAACTCGCCGCTCTTCATTCGAAAGACATCGCGACCAAAGGCAAGGGCGGAGACATGGGCTTTATCGCCCGCGGCCAGGTAAACCAGGCCCTCGAGAACGCGGCGTTCAACCTCGGCATAGGCCAGGTTTCGGGCGTATTCAAAACCCCCGCCGGCTATAACCTCATTCAGGTAATTGAGAAAGAAGGCGCGAAAACCGCTTCGATCGACGAAAAACGCGCCGAGATAAAACAGCTGCTGGCAACGCCCAAAGAGAACGAGCTTTTCAAAGAGTATATGACCGAGCTCCGTAATTCGATCGACGTGACCTATAAAAAAGAAAACTTTGAAATTCTCACCAAATACGAATAATATATCCAACAGTAGTCAACCGTAAATAACGGCACGGTATATCGCAGGGGCACGGCAAGCCGTGCCCCTGCATATTATAAAAAATATAGATAGCCAAAGAAAAAGGCGGAGGGCTGAAATATGCGTCTGGACAAATTTTTAAAACTGTACAGGATAATCAAAAGGCGCACTCTGGCGCAGGAAGCCTGCGACGGCGGTTTTGTTGTGGTTAACGGCCGCCCCGCCAAATCCGGCAAGGAACTTTCCGAGAACGACGAAATCACGGTTAATTTCGTTCAGGCCGGAAATTCCCTGCATATAAAAATACTCAAGCTGCGCGATGGAAACGTCGTTTCGCCCGACGATATCAGCGTAAGCGAACGCGGGCTTTGATATATGGCTTATCCTTCATCGATAATGGGCATCATCAAGGAATTCAATATCGACTGCGATAAAAAATACGGGCAGTGTTTTCTCATCGACAACAATGCCCTCGATAAGATCGCTGAATCCGCCGGCATTGAAAAGACCGACCTTGTCATCGAGATCGGCTCCGGGCCCGGAAACCTTACGGCGAGACTCGCTTCGGCCGCCGCTTTCGTTATAGCTTTCGAAACAGACAGGAACCTGTTCAAAATATACGATAAATATTTTAACGGTTCGAACGCTTCGTTCCATCAGCTCGACTTTTTAAAGGCCGACCTCGCCATGGTCATATCAGAAACCGCGGCGGCCAATAATATCAAATACGATAAAATAAAGGTTGTCGCCAATATCCCTTACTACATAACCTCGCAGATAATCGAAAAAATATTGTATTCTGGCGTTCGGTTCACTGACGTTTACCTTCTTATGCAAAGGGACGTGGCCGAGCGTATAGCCGCGCGTCCGTCGACGAAGGCATATGGCATTTTGAGTGTGGCTTGCGCCCTTAAATCAAAGCCGTCCATAATACAAAAAATACCTTCGACCTGTTTTTATCCCGCGCCCGACGTGGAGTCGGCGCTCGTCAGGCTGGAACCCTTCGAGCGCACTGCCGGAGAAGATTTCAGCGAGGAAATTTTTTTCGCGATAGTCAAATCCGCCTTCAACCAGAGGCGCAAGGTCGCCGTCAGCGCGATCGCCAACAATATCGGACGGCTGGGCGAAATTAACGGATACGATGGCCTGTTCGTCGAATTTTTGAAAAAATCGGCGCTCAAGCATATATTCACGGGTATTTTCGAAAACATAGGGCTGTCGGCGCTGGCGCGCGCCGAGGAAATTTCGTGCGAAGACTACATTCTGATCGCGCGCGAACTGGGCGGCCATTACCGGCTGAGCGGGCTTAAATAAAAGCCGCTTGTAATTGTAAGAAATATCTGGTAAAATATTGTTCCGGAGGTTTTGGCTTGTTAAAAGACACAAAAAAAATCAATATAGCCGGTGACGTGTTCATCGGCGGCGATTCCAGGCTTTGCATTATAGCGGGGCCCTGCGTCATCGAAAATATCGATATGCTCCATGCCGCATGCTCTTTCCTCAAGAACGAAACTGAAAAGGCCGGTTTCAGTTATGTTTTTAAAACATCGTACGACAAGGCGAACCGGACGTCGCTCAAAGGCTACCGCGGCCCCGGGCTCGAAAAAGGCCTTGAAATGATCGCCGAGGTCAAAAAAAAACACGCGGTGCCGGTGCTTGTCGACGTTCACGAAGCGTCGCAGATAGGGCCTGCCGCCGAAGTGGCCGACATACTTCAGGTGCCGGCGTTTTTGTGCCGTCAGACCGATTTTATAGCAGCCGTGGCGCGCTCCGGAAAATGCGTTAATATCAAAAAGGGCCAGTTCGTAGCGCCCGGCGACGCGCGTTATATGGTTGAAAAGGCGCTCGAAGCAGGCAATGACCGCGTCATCCTTACGGAACGCGGGTATTCGTTCGGCTATAACAACCTAGTGTTCGACCCGCGCTCGCTTTACTTTATGAGAAAGACCGGTTTTCCTGTCGTCTTCGACGCGACGCACTGCGTGCAGATGCCTTCCGCGACGGGCGGCACATCGGGCGGAGTGCGCGAACTCGTCCTGCCCTACGCCCGCTCGGCTTACGCCATGGGCGTCGACGGGCTTTTCCTCGAGGCGCACCCGGACCCCGACAGTGCGCTTTGCGACGGGCCGAATATGCTCGATTTCACTCTTTTTACCGAACTTATGAGGCAGCTTAACGAACTTGGCGCCGGAATTTATAATAGAATTTGAGATGATCCAGAATGGAAGACGTTTTCATAGATGTAATATCCGAAGTGCGCGGCATTCTCGCGCATGAAAGCGCCGCGCTGACGGGGCTCGCCGACCACATCGGCGACAACTACCTTCAGGCGGTCAGGCTCATTCACAATTCCAGCGGCATGCTCATCGTCGTAGGAATGGGTAAATCCGGGCTCGTCGGCCGAAAGATCGCGGCCACCATGTCCTCGCTCGGCACGCCTTCGGTCTTCATGCACGCCTCCGAGGCGCTCCACGGCGATCTGGGCATGATAAAGCCCAGCGACGTGCTGCTGATGATCAGCAATAGCGGCGGAACTCGCGAATTGATCGAAATAATACCGTACGCTAAAAGAATCGGCGCGAAGATAATCGCGATCACGCACAATACCGGCTCGGAGCTCGCTAAAAACGCAGACATTGTACTGCCCCTCATATACGAGAGCGAAGCGTGTCCGTTCAATCTGGCGCCGACGACCTCGACCACGATGACGCTGGCCATAGGCGACGCTATCGCCATAGTTTTAACCAGACTCAAAGATTTCAGGCCTAAGGATTTCGCCACGCTCCATCCGGGCGGCTCGCTCGGAAGAAGACTGCTGATAAAGGTTTCCGACCTCATGCACACCGGCGACGAGATGCCCGCCGCGCCCGCCGATATGCCGCTGATAGAGGCGCTTCCGATGATGTCGCGCAAAAAGCTCGGCACCGTGGTCGTCACCGGCGAAGACGGAAAACTCCTGGGGATACTCACCGACGGCGATCTTCGCCGCATACTCTGCAGCATGGGCGCCGGCGCTATCGGCGCGAAAATAGGCGATGTGATGATCGTCAACCCAAAACGGATATCGGCGGACAAATTATGCGAGGAAGCCATTAATATCATGGAAACCAACAAGATCACGACGCTGCCTGTGGTGACCCCGGACGGCGCGGTGCTGGGCATTATCCATCTGCACGATCTTTTGAGGGCCAAAATATATTAGGCCGCCGGCCGGGAAGCGCGAGAAATATTCGAATAAATTGATATACGGAGGTAAAACATGTCGATTTTTACTAACATCAAACTTATCGCCATGGACGTAGACGGAGTTTTAACCGACGGCTCGATCATAATGAGCTCGACCGGCGAGGAAATGAAGGCTTTTTCGGTACACGACGGCGTCGGGATAAAACTCGCCCATCTTTCGGGAATGATCACCGCTGTAATAACCGGGCGCTCGTCTTCGGTCGTTGTGAAACGCGCGAAGGAACTCGGAATAAACGAGATTTATCAGGACGTCGCCGACAAAGAACTGGCGCTGGAAGACCTTCTTGAGAAATACCAGCTGAAAGACTATCAGGTGGCTTACATAGGCGACGATCTCAACGACCTCAAAGTGATGAGGCGCGTGGGACTCAAGATCGCCACCCTGAACGCGGTCCGCGAGATAAAGGACATCGCCGATTTCATTACGGAATTCGAAGGCGGCAAGGGCGCGGTGCGCGACGCCATAAACGCGATACTCGAAAAAAAAGGCGTCCTCGCCGACGCCATCAATAAGTACTGCAGCCTGAAGTAACGGACGGTAAAAGACATCAAAAAGAAGTTAAAGCAGAAATTTAAAAAAACGATAAAAAAATTCATAGACCATGCCGTGGCCGTTTTCGTATTCTTCAAATATCGCAGGGTCAACGTTAAAGGCCATAAATACTACCCTTACGCCGAGTTTTTTATCGAGCGCCGCCAGTATTTATATTACGCGTTTTTATTCTTTCTATCCTTGTGGCTCTATGACGTTTATAATA
>MGFH01000245.1 GCA_001791795.1 Candidatus Wallbacteria bacterium GWC2_49_35 | reverse complement strand
CGCTTATTTCAACGGCTGCGACATAAGCGGCATGGTGGTAATCGGGGCAGGCACACAAACTTCGATAGATTTCGATAACAATTCGGGCGTTAAATTCAATAACGGTCAGATAAGCATCTGGTATCCCGGCGATATCGCGACGGAAAACATGAGCACCGTCTGCTTCCGCAAAAGCGATTTCAATTTCACCTACACCGGCGGCCAGGGCGATCCGGAGCAGGCATTCTATACCTGCTGTCTTCAATCGACGACGATCTTCGATTCGAACAATTTTTACGACGGCTATCTTTCGGCGAGCGCCCGCACCAACAGATTCAACGGCCCTAAAATCCTGTTGAACTCGGTAGCTTATTTCGACGGCAATTTTTTCCTCAACTCCGACCAGCCGGTGCCGCCCGAGGGCGGGTGCTCCTGCGAAATAAGCGTTATCAATGTTAACCTGGAAGGCGGCTTCACCGTATGCGCATGGCCTTTCATAACCAACAATTTTTTTCTGAACAGCCGTCTGCCGTTTTATCTCGAAGGGTTCACCAACCCGGATATCTTGAAGAACAAGATCAGGAACAATTACTTCATAAACGCGGGCGCCATAGCGGCTTCAAACAATAGCACGGCCATAGCCTCGACGCTTACGAAGGCGGTCGAACCTCAAAAAGCCGCGGTGGACAGCGAAGGGTTTTTGTATATAATTGACAAAAAGGCGGGGGCTTATTATAAATTCAACCGCAGCGGCGGTATCGTCATGCGCGTGAGCATGTCTGGCCGGGGTAACGGCGAGCTGTATTCTCCCGCGGCGCTTGCAGTGAATATGACGGGCGAAGTTTACGTTGCCGACAACGGCAATAAAAGGATACAGAAGTTCGACAGGTACGGCAACTTTCTTTTGAAATTCGGGCAGTTCGGAAGCGGCGAGGGAATGCTTATGGACCCTTCCGCTATGGCGGTCGCTACGGTCAATAATACGGAAGTACTGCTGATAGCCGACAAAGGCCGCAACAGGCTGCTGAAATTTTCCAATGAAGGCGTTTTTATCGAGGAGATCGAAGGCGGGCTCAACGGCCCCGTGGACATCACGGCCTCGACGGACCAGAAATTCGCCTACGTCGTCGATTCGCTCAATAACAGAGTGATAAAGGTACAGCTGAATATAGGCGAATATAAAACCGAAAAATTTTCAATAACCGTGAAGGCTTATTCGGCGAACTCTTCCGAAACAAGCGGCTTTTCCGTCGCGAATTCGGCCGCGGAAGGCGAATATTTCGAGGTAAATGTTACCGCGAAGAATTCCGACGGCTCGGTCAATATCGATTATAAGCCCAGCTATGGCGGTAAGATCACCGCCGAGTCCGCGGGCGGCGAAATAATATGGGAAGGCGCGGGGATCTCTGACAATTCAAGATCCGCTTCCGATAATGGCAGGGCTTTCGAAGAAAGCGCCTTCAACAAGGGGAGCGCGAAATTTTACGCCAGATGCTCCGCAGCCGGCGGCCCCGTCAGAATAACCGCGGCCGATAACGCAAACGCAAATCTCACCGCCTCCGCCGTGATCGAATGGACTCCGGAAATCGTTCCCTGGGGACTCATTTCGGCCGGAACCAACGTCCAAGGCTTCAGGCGCTACAGCGCCCGCAACGACCCCGAGGTCAAATTCATTAAAATACCCGGCTCAAACTTCGAGCGCGGAGATGAAAAACATACGGGAGGCTTTTCCGAAATTAAAATGAGCTCTTATTATATAACCGAAGCCCCGGTCACCAATGCGCAATTTAACAGATGGCGTTCGTTCTCTCAGGACCCGCCCCCGCTTGGCGGATCGTGGAAATGGTCATCGTCGGACGCGCCCGAAGCGGCGCAGGGTAAAAACTTTCCGGCCCATCCCGCCGTCGGCGTCAGTTACGATGACGCCAAAAATTATTGCTTCTGGCTGCTGCGCGGCTCCAACTCCGCGCAGACCGACGCCTATCTTCCGAGCGAGGCGCAGTACGAAAAAGCCATGCGCGGCGGCGGCCTTAACGGCCTGCGTAATTCGCTTCAGGATAGACTCTATCCGTGGGGCAACAGTTTCCTTCCGGATCTGGTTAACAGCCGTCAGACGGTCTCTTCGGACGAAAGGCCGCTCGACGGGTCCGCGGGGACGACCCCGGTGCTCAAATACGCGCCGCAGGGGTTCTACGGCCTGTACGATATTTCCGGAAACGCCTATTCGTGGTGCCGCGACTGGTTCGCCGGACAGTATCAAGGAACCAGGATCAACCCGGTAAACCTGATAAGATCCGAGCATAAAGTGATAAGGGGCGGGGCGTGGAAAGACAGTGACAGTTTCGCTTTCAGGTGCTCGGCTCGCAAGTACGCCATGCCTGCCTTTAATTTCGACGACGTCGGATTCAGACCTTGTTTCAGCTCGAATAAATAAAAGATTTATACATGTGATGTGAATTATGATAATGACAAGCGGATTAAATAAAATTAAAAAAATAAAGGAGGCCTTCCGCCTCTTCACGGCGCTGGCGGCCGCGTGCGCAATTATTCTCGCCGCGAGCGGCGTTTCAAACGCCATGGAGCTCGTCGCTCCGGAGTCGAAGTCGGGCAAGCGGGGAGGTCATCAGTTCCTGAAACATTCGCTGCCGGTAAAATTCAACGTGCGGGTCGGCGCTTACTATTACTGGCGGGTTCTTTTTTCCGATTTGGCCACCGACGAATTTTATACCCGCGACACCGTTTACCACCAGTTCTCGCTTAAATCGAACGCGCCGGGAGGGACCGGCTATAAGGCCGTGCTGCAGAGAAAATTATACGCGTGGGAAAGCTGGAAGAACTACTACGAAGATCCGGCTCAGTACGCCATAGACGCTTACGAACCGATAATAAACACCATGGAGCCGGCGAGCGGGATCGTCACGCGCGACCCCGCTCCGGCCTTCAGCTGGCGCGCTTACGACGGGGACACCGGCCTGCACGAAACGCCATATATGTTCATGCTGGTGACCGGGTCGCATCAGCCGGTTTACAATTCCGGCTGGATCTCCGAAGTTTCCTATAAGCCCTCTGAGCCTCTTAAACCAGGCACTTACATGTGGGGACTTCAAGTACGCGACAACGACGATAACATCGCCATGTCGCCGCTCCACTCTTTTTCCGTCAACAGTTCAGAGCCGCCGAACATTTTAAGGTTCGAGGCCGGCGGGCAGAATTCCCGTACCGACTACACCTCGACGGACGATATCCTGGTAACGATAGAGGCCTCCGACAACATCGGAGTCACACACTATTATATTTCCGAACATTCCGCTCCGATTGAAACCGCTTCTCCCGAATGGGTTTCCATAGGGAGGCCTTCGACGCTTTATTCGGCCACGGTGCCTTTCAAAATAAAAATAAGGCAGAGCAGCCTTACGATAGAAAACGGCTACAGTTACTCTCATAAGATCTTTTTATGGTTCAAAGATTATGAGAACAACGTGTCAGAAGTTAAAACCATAGGTCTTTTCGTCGACATTATGAAGCCCTATAACGCTTCGATCAGGATAAATAACGGCGCGCTTTATACGCTTAAAAGAGAGGTTAAATTAAAACTTTGGGCCGTCGACAACATCGGAGTGGTCGGATATCTTATAAGAGAAAGCTCCGGGGTTCCCGCTGTCCCGACGCTCAGCGATCCGGCGTGGATCATGAACAGGTCTTTCGAAATGTTAAAGTCTTACGATTTCGACTACACCTTAAGTGATGAGATAGGAACGAAAACGCTTTTCGTCTGGTACCGCGATGACGCGGGCAATATATCCGAAGCCGCGAGCGCGGAAATACGCTACGACACATCTCCGCCCCTGAGCCCGATAATCGGCAGCCTCGGCCTTAAGGGCGAAACGGGCGGATCTTACATCAACTCCCGCGACGTAACGCTCATACTCAAAGCCAGCGGCAGTTATAACAACCAGATAACCGCTTATTATCTCAAAGAGACCCGCTCCCCGCAGGCGCCGTTCGCCGAAGACAGCGGCTGGAATCAGTTCAATCCCGCGGACGTCAGCGTTTCAGGCGAGGTCTCTATAAGGCTGAGCGCCGGCGAGGGCACCAAGGAAGTTTACGCGTGGTACAGGGACAATTTCGCCAATATTTCGCCCGCATATAAATGCGAGATGCTCTACGACGTCCAGTCGCCGTCGGGCACTTTGAAGATTATCGACGGAGGGGCTGAATGGAAGAACCGGAAAAATATCGAAGTTGAGATAAACGCCATCGACGGCGTCGGCGTCGCCGCTTATCTCGCCTCTATTTACTGCTACAGCGAAGACGACCTGAAAACGCGGAAAAATTTATGGAATTACATAACGCCGCAAAAAAATATAACTTTTAAATCTAATATAGACCTTTCCAGCGTCAACGGCGAAAGGCAGATCTTTTTATGGTTCAAGGACGAAGCGGGAAACGTTTCGCCCCCGGTAAAGACGGCCGTAAAATTTGACTGCCTCCCGCCCGTTATAGGAGAAAAGCATTTCAGCGTATCCAAGGTGGCCGGAGGCGCTCCGGGGTTCGCGGACGGCCCCGCCGACAGCGCTCAGTTCAGCTTTATCAACGGAGTTTACGCTAATACGAAAGGCGAAATTTTTGTCGCCGACATGAATAACTACAGGTTCAGAAAAATAAAAGACGGAATAGTCACAACCATCGCGGGAAACGGCCGTACGGACAGGGTCGGCCCGAACCGCGAATACTGCACTGCCGTTCCTTTATCGGCCGCCGAAGACGACTATGGAAACCTGTACCTCGGCGATGCCCATTTCATGAAAATAATGACGCCCGAGGGCGTTATCACCAAATACGCCGGCGAAGACTTCAGAAATCAGAACAGTCCTTTCTTTCACGGCGGAGACTACGCTATAGTCACCCCGTGGCCTCTGCTGCGAGCCGAGTTCCATAATATCAGGGGAATAACGCTGGACGGTTACGGCAACAAATTTATCGCAGACGATATTTACATCCGCAAAATTAAGAACGGAATAGTTTACGTTTACTCGGGCGATCCGAACGGCTCTACGGCTGACGGCCCGGCTGAAAACGCGAAATTGACCAAAGTCGGCGACGTGTGCGTCGACGACGCGGGAACCGTATATTTCGCTGACGGATCGCACGTCATCCGCAAGATCACCACCGATGGACGGCTGATGACGCTCGCGGGCTCCTACGGCATCTCCGGCGACGCCGACGGCCCCCGGGATCAAAACCTTCTGAATACTCCGGTATCCACAACCTCAGATAAATTTGGCAACGTTTATGTGACTGATTTCAGAAATAAAAAAATCAGGATCCTCACACCCGACGGCTATCTTTCTACGGTCACGCCGCCTGCGGACGGTCTCCAGATCATAGAACCGCATGGTATTTCACTTATGCCCGATGGAAGCATTATCTTCGGCGAACAGCGGGCCGCGCAGATAAAAAAGATAACGACCGAATATTCGAAAGGGCTGAAGTTGCTTCCCGGCGACGGCGGCAGCGACGGAACTTTTCGAATACAGATCACCGCCTCGGACAACTATTCAGGAATCGATTCCTATTACATTTCCAGTTCTTCCGCTCCTCCCGCCACCGCATCTCCCGGCTGGGCCGGTCTCGCCTATGATCACGGCGAAAAAACTTTCGAAGTTTCTTACGCGCCCGCCGACCCCAAGGCGACCCAGACGCTCTACTTATGGCTGAAAGACAAGGCGGGAAACGTATCGAACCACAAAAGCGTTAAACTGAACGAAAAAAGCATGATCGTAATAGATGAAATAGGCAATTCAAACGCACTTTCAGCTCCGACGGCGGTCGCGTGCGACAGGTATGACAATATTTACGTGGCGGATTCGTCCGCCGGCCCTATCAAGAAATTCACGCCGGATAAATTAAATTCAGCACACGGCGAGTCAGGGTTCGCCGCGGACCGGCTTGGCCCGATAAAGTCTCTGGTCGCATTCGGCGACGGATATTTAGGCGCCGTCGAAACGGCCAGGGCGAGGTTCGCCTTTATAGACCATAATTTCAGGGTCACGGGCCACATATCGCACGATATGGACCTGAGCCTCAATCTTAACGATTCGCAGACGGAGTCGTCCGGCGCGCTCAGTTCTAAGATAAGCGATAAATTTTCCAGCGAAGAAAGATACGAAGATTTTGGAATATCGTACGGATATGGATATAACTTCACTCACGAACCGGATTTTTACTTTACGCCCTATAAACTGGAAGTTTATACCGACGCCGGTTACACGCAGAAATTGAACGGCGCGGTTTCCGCTTACAGACATCCGGTCCTGTATATAAAAGTTTCCGGCGCGGGAAGCGCTCATAAGAAGATCAACTCGATCATGGCGAGCGTGAGATCGACGGACGACGTTAAAGGCTCGTCTTTCCAGCTCATCGAAACCGGCGAGGAATCAAACGTTTTTACGGGCAGTTTTAATATCGGCGACTATCCATCTTTTCAGGAACCGAAGATAGGCGCGCACCTCGACAACAAAATTTATATCACTTTTTTTTCGAGGGCCGGCGAAAAAACCTTCACGCTCGAGGTGACCGGCCAGTGGCTGTCAGTCGGCGAAAATGAGCCGTCGCTCTCCCCGGCCACATACATTTCCATGAAGATCCATAACGGCGTGATCTACGTCGCATACAGCGACGAACTCGAAGACGACAAGGTCAGCGTGATCAAATGTGAAAATAACCGCTGGTCTTACGTGGGCCAACCGGGTATTTCCGCGGGCGCGGCGCGCGAGATAAATGTCGGCATTTACATGTCTAAACCTTGCGTGCTGTATTCAGACGTGTCATCCGAATTCAGGGCCACCATGCTTTATTTCGACGGCACCAAATGGGGCGCTCTCGGCGCGCGTGATTTCAGCGCCCCTAAGGCGTCTTATTTAACCATGAGCGTCGCGGGCGATTCGATATTCGCCGCCTACACCAATATGTTTTCCGAAGGCCGGGCGGCCATAATGAAATACGATCCCGATAGCGGCTGGAATAATTTCACTACGAACGGTTTGCGCGACGTCGGCGTCGACTATAACAATATGACCTGTGACGGAAGCAGTATTTATTTTCTGACCCGTTATACGAATATGGCCGGATTTCTGCTATATAAATTCGACGGCGCCCGTTGGGTCGAGCTGACCGATACCCCGATGAAAATCAAATGCGAAATGCTCGGCCTGAAGGTAAATAACGGCGTTCCTTATATTTTATACAGCGAGTCTGACGGAGGGCTTTTATATTTGATTCAATATAGAAACGGCGAATGGCTGCCTGTGGGCAGGGGTTCTATTTCCGACGGAAGAAACCTTTTCAGCAATCTGGCGTTTTCGGGCGATACGCCCTACGTAGCATTCACGGACACTGCCCAGGGAAACCGCGTCATCGTTATGAAATTCTCCGACGGCGAATGGAAGAGCGTCGGCGATAAAGGCGTTTCAACATCCATGGCGGGCTACACCTGCATAGACTGCTATGACGGCGAGCCCTACGTCGTTTTCCGCGACACTACGGCCGGCGAAAGAATGAAGGTGCTCAAATACGAATATTAAGGCCGTAAAGTTTCATGCCCGGTTAAATCTTAAAAAAGGGGCTCTACTTGAAAAAAGCGGTATATTCATTTTTATTTATATATTTTTCGGCGCGTCTGGCGCTTTTCTTTTCGGGTTTTTACATGAGCCCGGACGACGGCTTTTACGGGGGCGCCTCCGCCGATATATCTGCGACGTCGGCGGCGCGCGCGCTTGAATATTACAGATGGGGTTACGAGTTCAGGATACTTTCATTCATAAACGCCGCGGTTTTTCTTTTCCTCTGCGCGAAGGCGTTTTTCACGATACCAGCGGTGGAGCCCGTCCTGCGGAACGGATACGCGGAGCTGGCCTCGGGGGCCGCCCGTTTTTATACCGGATTCGCGCTCGCCGTCCTTCCATACAAGTTCGTCCTCGGCTACGTCAGGGAAAAGCGTTTCGGTTTCTTCAATCAGGGCCCGGGCGGGTGGTCCGTGCTTTATTTCAAACAATTCGTCCTTAGTCTGCTCGTGCTGATAGCCGTTTTAGCCGCCGCGAAATTCATCGTGTCATTTTTTCGCGACAAGTGGCACTACGCCGCGGCGCTGTGCGTACCCGCCGCCGGGCTCGCTTTCACTCTCCTTCTTCAGTTCGCGGTCCTGCCCGCTTTTTACAACACAATTCCGCTCGCGGACGCCGCGCTTAAAGAAAGGCTTTTAAGCCTGGCAAACGCTAACTTCGTTCACGCGCGGGAAATATCGGTCATAGACGAAAGCAGTTATTCCAGCCATACCAACGCTTTTTTCACGGGTTTCGGCCCTTTCAGACGCATATATCTCTGCGACACGCTGCTTTCGGTCCACGATCACGACGAGATAGAGGCGATCTACGCGCACGAACTCGGCCACTACATTTACGATCACGAACTATACGGGATCCTGCTCGCTTCGCTTGCCTCCGCTGCCGCGTTTTTTCTGGCCGCTTCGATCTTCTGGCGGCTCGGAATTACGCATGAAGCCATAGCGGCCAACTTCAACCGCTATTCAATTTTTGCGCTTATTTTGTCCCAGGCGGCTTATTTTTTCATAATGCCAGTCGAAAACTACATCAGCAGGCACTTCGAGCGGGCGGCGGACGATTTCGCGATGGATTCCGTCGTCAGGCAGGGCCTCGCGAACAGTTTAAAACCGCGCGACGAGATCGTGAAAAAAGCCGTGGCAGCGCATAAAGGCCTGTTCATAAATCTCGCCGAAAAAAACCGTTCTCTGGCATCACCGGACAGGTTCAACTATTTCTTCTTCGCGACGCACCCGTCAATCACGGAGCGCCTCCGGAGAGCCGGGAGGTCCGCGGACGCGAAATAAACCCTCGACCGGACGCGTCGAAAACTCACGCGCGGCTTCACGGCAAAAACTTATTGACATAATCGGGAATATAATATAATATTTTAAGGATATTAATTGTTGAGGAGAGTCGAATTGCATGAATGATATAATGAAAATTATTCGCGTCATTGTCGCGGCGTGTTTTCTTGCCTTGCTTTTTTGCGCGGACGCGGCGGCCGAAGAGGAAAAAATACCCGTCGAAAAAATCGCGGAAGCTCTTAATCCGTCCGAAGAAACAGCTCAGCCTGCCTTATCCACGCTGGAAGCCGAGTTCGACGGCCTGGCCGGCCGCTTCGCGAGCGACGTCTGCTTCGAAATTGAAAGCGTATCCTACGACACCGCCGAAACCGTATCGCGGCGGGCTAAAATATTCGTCAAGGACACTGCCACCGTCAGGATCGAAACGAGCCTTCCGGGCGGTATCGAGCTTATCGTGACCCAGGCAGGAAACGAAGGCTGGATATATTTTCCGAAAACCAATATGATAATGGAGCTTAAAGGCGCCGAATCGAAACTGGTCGAAAAAGCCGGAGGCGACTTTCTGGGGGGCTTCGCTGCCGACCGCGCCGGGCATGTGATCAATAAAACGGAGGGCGCCGGCGGCTCGCGACGCTTTGAAATAGCCGATAAAAGCGGACGGAAAGTCGTTTCCTACGATTTTTCAAAAGACGAGATGCCTCAAAAGATCACTATAATTGAAAAAAATAAAGCGAGCGAGGAAATAATGATCAAAAAAACCTCATTCGGGCCGATCGACGACTCGCTTTTCGCCCGTCCTAAAAACGCCTTCAAAATGCCGATCAACGAATTTCCCGACTTCGACTATTGACGACCATTTTTCGGTCGCCGTCCGCATTTTTTTCTTTGCCGCGGCTTCCATGCTCTTGACAAACCTTATCTGTTATGGTATAATAAATATTAGTAATAAATATAATACTAATTGATGTTATACTATTAAGCGTCCCGGCGGCGCTATAACGGAGGTGAAACACATGGCCATGCACGATTTCGAATGTCTGAAATGCGGCGAAAAATTCGAAGAACTCGTCCCCTCCCGCGCGTGCGACAAAAAAATCATTGAATGCCCTAAATGCAAAAGCCCCGAAGTAAAAAAACTGGTCAGCAAAATACAGATGATAAAAGACTTTTTCTGCACCACCGGCGGCTGAGGCGCGTAGTTTAAGGCAGGTCCTGCCTCGAAAGAAGTTGAGAGTTGAGAACGGAGAGTGGAGAGTTAATGTTTGGGCGATCAATTATTTAAATATGCCTCAAAACTCCGCGACATTTTTAAAACATCAAATTAACTTAGTTCTAAACTTTCCACTCTTAACTCTCCACTTTATATAAACCAGGTTTTCACATCAAAAAAGAAAGAACTTATATTTGTTTCACTGTTCACTTGCAATACGCAATATTGCAATATAAAACATGCAATATAAAGAAGGCCCGGAATTAAATCCAGGCCTTCTTTATTTTATTTATCGCGTTTTTTTAACCGTATGAAGTGTTACTTCTTATCGTCCATCGATTCGAACTCGGCATCGACGACGTTGTCGTCTTTTTTGCCGCCGGCTGCTCCCTGGGTTCCGGAATGGAACTCATGGCCTTCGGTTCCGCCGCCGGGGTTCTCGCCGCCCGCCTGCTGCTGCTGCTGCTGTTGCTGCTGGGTGTTAGCATACATCGTTTCGGCGAGTTTGTGCGAAGCGGTCATCAGAGCTTCGGTCGACTTTTTAATGGCTTCAGCGTCTTCGCTCTCCATTTCTTTGCGAAGTTCCCCGATAGCCTTGTTTATGTTATCTTTAGTCGGCTGGTCGACCTTGTCGCCGAACTCGCGCAGCGATTTCTCGGTCTGGTAGATAAGCGCATCAGCATGGTTTTTAGCCTCGATAACTTCCTTGAGTTTCTTGTCTTCGTCGGCGTGTTTTTCAGCGTCGTCGCGCATGTTTTTGATTTCTTCTTCAGAAAGTCCGGACGAAGCCTGGATCCTGATGCTCTGCTCCTTGCCGGTGGCCTTGTCCTTGGCCGAAACGTGAACTATGCCGTTCGCGTCGATATCGAAGGTCACTTCGACCTGAGGAATGCCGCGCGGAGCGGGAGGAAGGCCTACCAGATCGAATTTGCCGAGCGTTTTGTTGAATTTGGCCATTTCACGCTCGCCCTGAAGAACGTGTATGGAAACCGCCGTCTGGTTATCGGCCGCCGTGGAGAACACTTCGGAACGCTTGGTTGGAATGGTGGTGTTTCTCGGTATAAGTTTGGTGAAAACGCTGCCCAGGGTTTCAATGCCGAGCGAAAGCGGGGTCACGTCGAGAAGAAGCACGTCTTTAACTTCGCCCTTCAGCACGCCGCCCTGGATGGCCGCTCCGATGGCGACGCATTCGTCCGGGTTGATGTTCTTGCAGGGATCCTTGCCGAAAAATCCTTTTACAAGGTCTACGACCTGAGGCATTCTGGTGGAGCCGCCGACGAGAAGCACCTGGTCGATGTCGCTTATCTTGAGTTTCGCGTCTTCGAGTGCGCGTTCCATGGGCTTTCTGGTTTTTTCAAGCAGGTCGCGGGTCAGGTCTTCAAACCTTGCGCGGGTGAGGGTCGTGTCTAAATGCTTCGGGCCGGCCTGGTCGGCGGTGATATAAGGAATGTTTATGCTCGTCTGCATAACGCCCGATAATTCGATCTTCGCTTTTTCGGCTTCATCGCGAAGTCTCTGCATTGCTTTCGGATCGTTCTTCAGATCGATGCCGTTCTCTCTTTTGAATTCTTCTACGAGATAATCGATTACTTTCTGGTCCCAGTCGTCGCCGCCGAGGAGCATGTCGCCGCAGGTGGATTTAACCTGGAACACGCCGTCGCCGAGTTCGAGGACCGAAACGTCGAAAGTGCCGCCGCCGAGGTCATAAACAAGTATGGTCATGTTCTTCTGCTGTTTGTCGAGGCCGTAGGCAAGAGCCGAGGCCGTAGGCTCGTTTATTATCCTTAAAACTTCGAGACCGGCGATGCTGCCTGCGTCTTTAGTGGCCTGTCTCTGCGAATCGTCGAAATAAGCGGGCGTTGTGATGACGGCCTGGGTTATTTTTTCGCCGAGGTAAGCTTCCGCGTCGGCCTTCATCTTCTGAAGTATCATAGCCGATATTTCGGGCGGGGTATAATCTTTTTCGTCAATTTTTACCTTATAGTTCTGTCCCATCTTTCTTTTTATCGAACGCACGGTGCGGTCGGTGTTGATGACGGCCTGTCTTTTAGCGGAAATGCCCACGAGCCTCTGTTTGTCCTTCGTGAAGCCCACTATTGACGGC
>MGFH01000244.1 GCA_001791795.1 Candidatus Wallbacteria bacterium GWC2_49_35 | reverse complement strand
GTTTTAACACGGGGGTTCTAATTATATTTATTACAGGTTTTTAGTTAAATCCGGCCGGGCGACTTATATAAAAATCGGAGGATTGCCTGATACAAGAAACTGTAATTCTTCCGACGGCGAATCGTTTTTAATCACGCAGGATACGTAAGCTTTAAAATTAAGCGAATCGCCTGGAACCATGCGGTATTCGAGATCGCCGGTCAAAGAGGCCGCAGCCGAACCTTTTAATATATATAAAAAACGCTCGGCGCTGAGGTCGGGTTTTAATTTAGCCGAGCTTATTGACGAACCGGGGTTCAGAGAAACCACGAAAGACTCCAGCACGTTATTTTCAAGTTTAGATGCCAGAAGCGTAAGCCTGACGCCTAAATTTGCGTCTTCGAGAGTTTCGGTTTCGATATTTTTGATGAAAATATGGCTTTTTTGCTCCACCTGTTTGAAAAAATCGGAAATATTGACCTTGTAATATTTCAATAGCGTTTCAAGCGAGTTCAGCGAAGGCGAGGTTTTATCGTTTTCTATCTGAGAAAGCAGACTCGCCGTCAGATTGGTGCTTTTAGCGACTTCGTTGAGCGTAAAATGTTTCTCTTTTCTGATCTTTTTTAAAAAAAAGCCTATATTCATGTTTATCTCCGTTACACACTTAATTGGGTAAATATCAAACCATTTTTGACATTATTATATTAAATAAAATTTCAATTGTCAACTGAATTTAAGTAAAACTTAATTATAAGAGCCGGCAAATTCTAAGGTGGCAAATTCAAATGTTGAAAGTTACTTCGAAATCTGATATAATTTTGAAAAATAACGTTACGAAAACAAAGGAGAGCGTATGCAGATACTTGACGGAAAACAAACGGCCGCTTATTACCGCTCGAAAGTAGCCCTGAAGGTCGAAGAACTCAAAAAAAACGGAATCGCGGCGCCGCGGCTCGCCGCGTTTTTGATAGGCGACAATATAGCGTCCGCGATGTATATAAAAATGAAGGAAAAGGCCTGCGCTGAGGTCGGGATACTCACCAGAACGCATGTTCTCGACGCCAAAACGCCCGAGGCTGAGATCATTAAACTGATAAAAGACGAGAACGCCGACCCTCAGACCTCCGGAATACTCGTCCAGCTGCCCCTGCCTAAACATTACGATGAAAAGAAGATATTGTCATATATCGAGCCGTCGAAGGACGCCGACTGCTTTCTGCCGCAGAACATCGGCCACATGTTCTTAGGCGACGAAACGACCGTCCTGCCCTGCACTCCGCTCGGCGTGATGAAACTTCTTAAATACTATAAGATCGATGTAGCTTCCAAAGAAGTGTGCATAATCGGCCGCTCGAACATAGTAGGCAAGCCTCTTGCTTTTCTGATGCTCAAGGATAACGCGACGGTCACCATGTGCCATTCTAAAACGCGCGATCTGAAAGAAGTGGCGAAACGCGCCGACATACTGGTAGCCGCGATCGGGCGCGCGAAAATGATCGACTCTTCTTATGTAAAACCTGGCGCCGTCGTCGTGGACGTCGGGATCAACCATATCGAAAAACCCGACGGAAAGCACGAAACCTGCGGCGACTGCGATTTCGAATCGGTCTCGAAAATAGCGTCGTATATGACACCGGTGCCGGGCGGCGTCGGCCCGATGACAATAGCCATGGTGCTGTACAACACGCTATATAATTATGTGCTGATAAAAAAACTGGATATTAAAATGGATATAGAACCCTGAGCCTTAAATTAAGTTTCTCAGTTAAAAGATAAGAGCCGTCGTCATTCGACGTACTTAAAATGGCCGTTTCGACAGTCGCTTTTCCGTAATGCGACCGGGCGGCCATTTTGTATGTGCGCAGCTTGCCGATATCTTCCGTCAGTCCGTCCTCGCGGCCGAACTGCGGCTTTATGGCGAAGTAACTTTCCAGCGAAAGCGATGTGTTGAACCTGTCGTTTAAAAGAGACTCGATCTTTAAGGCGCCGACATATTTCTGATAGAAAAAAATGACGTTGCCCGAGATCAGATCGGCGGCATTGCGCTTCAGAAGATAATATCCGTCGCTCGTTGAATTAGACAGCAATTCGGCTGTGAGACGCGTTATTTTGCATCCGGCTATGGACCTGCCGATCTTAACGGCGGCGCCAGAGCGGAATTGAACGAACGGGCTTAAAAAATTGAATTTATTGTTTCTGTACCCGGCCCTGAAACTTACCTCGCGGCTTTCAGCGCCTGCGTAATCGATTATCAGATAATCGCGCATGTCGTTAAACGCGCGTCTTATTGAAAACCCGGCATAATCGGCGCCGTATGACTTCAGCGAGCTGGCGTAATCTACGTTGAACTGGTAATTGACGAACGCGCCGTACTTTTCCTTTAAATTTTTACGGTAATAAAAATTGCCTTTGGCCTTCTTATCGCGGATCGGATTCATCAGATCGAAGCCGTAGGTGACGTCTTTGATGTCAAATAAAGGTTCGGGCCGTGCGGCGTTGACGCGATCGTGAAACATTCCAAAATTAAAATCATAATTTTTCGACGACCTGTTAATATAAGCCTCGTTGACGGTGAGCGCTTCCAATTCGTTGATGCCGCTGTGCTGCTTGACGTATGAATCGCCTTCGAAACCGAGCGCTTTCGCCCGCGCGAAAATATTGACGCCGCCGGTGTCGATCTTATTGACGTCTAGCCACACAATGTTGAAAATGGCGTGCCGGCCGGTCGAATCGCCGGGATCGACTATGTTGAAGCGCCCTTCATAAATAGCGGAGAGGTTCAGCCCCGCCGGCCCCTTTATCAGCGAGGCCTCCTGCGAAGCATAAGCCGCGCCGGTGAAAAAAAATCCCGCAGTAAGAAACAATATAAGCGTAAAAGCTAAAAAGACGCGGTTCTTCAACGGCCGACCGTAACGGCCGCGGCGCTTCGCCATACACGATAACCCTCCGCCATGTGGCTTATCGCATATTGAAGACGCTTTATCGGCCTTCGGTAAAATTTGAGTATCGTATTTTAAAGTCTTCATATCGTATCTTATTTTTCGGTATTATTTTGACAAATTTGACAAATTTTGTTAGTATAAAAAAAAAAATTTGAAAAATGAATAATGAGGTTGTTTTTTATGATTAAATATATACGATCAGCCGACGTCGGAAGACGCTTTTTTGCCGCCATGCTTTTTGCTCTTATCATCCCGGCCGCCGGCCTTTTATTTTTTTTGCCTCAGCCGTGCGCGGCGAATGGTTTTACCAACTCGCCCGAGCCTGCATTCGACGGACTTGCGAAAAAATGGGAGACAGCCTCGGCCGAAATAGAACTTAAATTCAAAAACCTCACTGAAACCGATCTTGCCGCGATCGAAAATCAAATTTATTATTTATACATTACCAAAGAAGAACTCGGCTTTCTCGTCAGGCTTTTATTGAAAAGCGGCAATGAAAAGGCGGTCGACATCGCCGGGCGCGTCCTTTCAGACCCGAAGTTCGGCTATATCGTTAAAATGGATGCGCTGTCGGCATTTTCAAATTACATTGCCGGAGCTGAACGCCCGGGCGCGGCGCGCGCCGTAAATATCCTGGAAAATTTCGTCGGATCGCCGGTATGCAAAAATTCAAAACGGCTTTTTATCGCGAGCCTCAAGGCTATGACGGCGAAGAAAGATAAAAACGCCGAAACCGCTTTCATGCGGCACTTCGATGCGGAAAAAAATACCGCAGTGAAGCTTCAGCTGCTTGATAAAATAGCCGAATTCAGCGACGGCCTCGATATATTGAAAAAAGAGTATGAAAAAGCATCGGCTGAAAACGATATGATCTACCGCATGGCGGTTTTAAAAGTTTTAGCAGACATAAAAGGCGACGATGCGTTCCTTTATCTGAGCGAGCTTATGCGTAAAGCCGAAACCGCAGGGCGGAAAGGCCCGCTTTATAATCACATAACGGACATCGCTGCCTCGTGCGCAGACATGCGGTTCCTTCCCGTGATAGAAAAGATGATATCGTCCGAAAACGCCGCTGAAATAACAAAGGGCTTCGAATATCTGAGCCGTTATTCCAAAATCTCCGCAACCACCGCGCTGTCATTATACGGCAAATTAAGCGGGGGAAGCCGCAAAAATTTCTTTTTTAGAAATCTCATCGGTCTCGCCGGTTCTAAACACCTGGCGCATCTCAACGCGCCGGCAGAAGAAATAAAAGCGACCTATTCAATTTTGAAAGACGCTTTGAATGGAAGCGATCCGGCGTTAGTAAAACAAGCGTTTGGAATAATCTGGCGCGATCTGAGCAATATAGATTTCAAAAAACTCGCGGCCGCCGATATCGGCGAAGATAAATTTTTAATGCCGCTCGCCTTTTATTTGAACGGCGAAAGATCTCATCTGATAGATCGTATCAAAGCCGGCGTTTCCTTGGAGACCGCCGTCGCGTACAGAGATTTCGGCGGCGGCTGGTATTACAACTTCGCTTTCGATCCGTCGGAATTTAAAACCGACGCGGAACTCGCTGCTTTATTCAGGTTCATTAAACTTCAACACGGCACTTCTTACGATCACATTATCGCCGAGATCGTAAAGACCGGCGACGCCGCCGCTATCAGAAAACTCGCCGAATTCTCACATGAATGCTCGTTAGATTTTATCGAGGAGATCAAAAGACATATTATTTTGAACATCGAAAAGCCCGGCATCTCAACCGACGAATTCCTGGTCGAATTCAGCGGATATAAAACGAGCCGTGAATACCTTCTGGAACTTGAATTAAAAAAAAGAAGGGACGCGGCCGGCGGCAGTCTGAAAAAATATATGCTGGCGCTTAAAGACGCAAGCCGCGAAGAGATCTCATACGCTTCCGCGGCGATCGGCGATATGATAAAAAAATCGCCGGGCGAACTCGATGCAACGCTCATGGATGATTGCTATCCGCTTGAATCCAAACTGCTTTTGATCGGAGCCGCTTCGCAAAGAGCGGCTGAATTGAAAGATATTATCGGCAAAGCCCGCCTGCAAGAAATTATCGTATCGGCCGCTTCCGACGCGCGGCTCGCCGCGGGCGCATGCTCTCTTCTGGCGCGCATCGACGCCAGCGCGGCGCTCGATTCGATAAAAACGGCCATGGCGGACCCGGCCTGCCACCAGAGCAGAAAAGAGACGCTTCTTGGCGCATGCGGCGAGATTAAAACTCCCGAATGCGCCCAATTTCTGGTGGACACTTTCATCTCGCCCGCGCTCGTGCCTATCGTCAATGAAAAAGAAGGCGGCGGAGCCTCTGGAAACGTGAACGGCGATGCGGCAAAAGGCGGACCTGATTTTAAAACCGCCAGAGATATTCTTTTCCGGATGGACGATCTCTCTAAATCCGCCGTTTTTGGCCTTATCAAGCAAAAACCATATGCCGCGCATATTTTTTTGGAATACCTGCATGGCTTCAAAGACGACGCGGCCGTTAAATATTACCTTGATAACTTCGACGCTGAAAAAATGCCGGCCCAAGGCCTCGATTTTCTGCGCCGAAACGTCAACGAATCTAATATAGACCGTCTGAAAGAATTTTATTCTAAAAGATCATCTGACAGATATGCCCGGCTTTTCGCGGCGGCGCTTTTCTGTAAAAATAATATCCCCGGCCCCGCGGCGGCGGAGATCGAAAACAAAGACGCCATCGATACAGCTTTTTTGAATAAACTCTTCGAGGCTGGATGCGACTATAATTTCATAACCGATTTTTACGGCGCGAAGGAAAAATATATCGACGCGCTGAGCGGACGAACGGGTAAATCAGCTTATAAAACCGAAAGAGTTATAAACAGATATAATGACCGGTTCGAAGATCCGTTCAACGTGGAAAAGCCACTTCAGACGGTCATCTTTTTCGCCGACGGACGAATTCTCGATGAAAAAGCCCGCCAGACCGTCATCTCTGATAAAACCAGGCGAAGCGAATATTTAAAATATCTTTCGTCGGGCGGAAAAACTTTATACGATTTCGAGGAAAACCTGATGATAGGAACGCTCGCGGACGCCGGAATCAACGATGCGGAATTGCGCGAGCTGACGCGGATATCTTTGAAGGAAAATTTCTTGAAACTGAGGGCAGCGGTTAAAAGCCGGCTGAAAGAAACCTTCAAAAACGCCGTAGCCAAGGCCGGTGCCTCAGTTTCGAAGAAAACGGACGCCGCCGATCTTGACGATACCCTTAATGCGCTGATAGACTGCTCGGACATTGCCGATTTCGAAGATTGCGCGGCACTCGCCGGAGACGCCGTCAGGGCGCGCGCGATAACTCCGGTTTCATACGCCGGGGCCGTATGGCGTCTTTTTACGCCCTTCGACGCCGAAGCGGCCGGCTGGCGGGCTCTCACAATAGCGGATAAAAGCAAGCTAGTTAATGCGATGCTTTCGAGCGGCTGTTTCGATCCCGCTAAATTATTCGGCGAAAAAGCATACCTCTACGCTCCCGATTTCAACTTGCTCAGCTCGGCGGAAGCTGCCGATGTAAAATTTCTGGACGAACTCATCGCTACGAAAAAAAAGGAAGGCTTCGGTTATATCCATGATATCTACACGCTGAGGCTGGTCAAAACAAAAAGCGCCGAAGATAAACTTAAATTCATAATCGATTCGATCGCGGACGCCGGCGAAAACGAAATTTATAACGTTCTGGATTCTTTTAAAATTTATTTTTCAACTTACAGCGGCGAAGAGCTGAAAAAATATTTCGCCATGCATTACTCGGACAAACTCGATAAAATTAAAAATAACGAAGGCCTGCTCAAAATGACGGCGAAAAGTCTGAAAGGCGAAACGCTGCGAGGCGTTATCAACGCTTACGCCGCTTCGAAAGAAAACGCTTACGACCTGCCGCGGTGCGTTTTCGACGCATACGCCGCCGGGGACGATCCCGATAAGTACAAATATCTGGAGGCGTTCTGCCGCTCCGGCAATTACAGGGTCAAAAATAATTCACTGCGCGCGCTTCGCGGCAGCGGAGAAAAAGGCTTCGCGATACTCAAATCGCTCTTTGAAAGCGCGGCGGCCGGCGAGCGCGACCGAAAATATCCGGCGAACGAATATATCGGCGCCATGGCGGAAACGGGCAGCGGATCCGCCCTTGAATATCTTCGATCCATCGCCGTGGATGAAAAATTCAGCGAATACCACGAGCGCGCCATCGGCGAGATCGGCGAGATCAAAACCGCGGAAAGCCTTAACTGGCTGATATCCCAACTTTTCTCACATAAGCAGAGCCGGCGCGTTTTTGACGCCCTTATAAGTATGGGTTATGAAATGACGGTCGAGCTTCTGGAGGCGGAAAAAAAGGCTTCAGGCAAAACGCGCGCCGCTATCGATTCCATACTGTTCCAGAATTCGATACAAAAGCCTTTCCTGGAGCTGATGGCGAAAGAGCTGAACCTTGTATATGAGATCGGCGGCGATTTCAGGCCGCCGGCCTCCCGGCTCGAAAGCTCTTCGAAAGACGTCGCGATGCCGCCCGCGCTTTTGAAACAGGCTATAGCCGCGGTATCGGGCGAACTGAAAAAAGCCGCGGCGAAGGATCCGAAACCCGATAAGGATAAGATCGAATTTTATTCATATCTGTGCCTCTTTCTTTCCTGTTCGGAAGATCCGGAAGATATAAAACTTCTGATCGAACTTCTCGGCGACGAAAATTACGCGCCAAACTCCGCGCGCACGCTTATCGCATCAGCGCAGGACGCATCTGATGAACTGATGAAAGCAGCGCGAGCAGAGGGCAACCCGGCCGGACTTCAAAAAAGGCTTATCGGCATACTGACGGCTAAGAATGTATCAGGCGCCAGAGACATATATCTGAAGGCGCTGTCCTCGGCCGATCGGGATCTATTCTCCGCCGCGCTGGAAGCCGTTTCAAAATTCAAAATAAAGGAGGCCGTGCCGGTCATGGTAAGCGCCCTCGCATCAGCCGACGGCGAAGATTACTACCTGGCGGGCAGCCTCGCTTCGTTCGGCTTCGAATCGTTCGATCCGCTGATCGACGCCATGGCGGCCGGCGGAAACACCATTGGCCTTTATTCCGCGCTCGGCCGCATTATCGGCGGCGCCGCGCGCGGCGCTGAAACCGGAGACGCAAATAAAATGACGGCGGCACTTCAGGATAAATACGCGCGCTATTCAAAAGAAAATCCAAAAATCTCCCTGTTAATTGCTTTTTTACTCGCCGGCCTCGACGAAGAAGCAGCTTTGAAAGAATCGATGGCGGCCGATGGCGACATATTAACGCTCGCCGGCGAAGACATTTTCAATTATATGGGACGCGATAAATTCATCAAACTTGGCGCCGAAGCCACCACGCCACTTATGAACCTGTTCGCCAAATCCGTAGAAAGCCGCAGCAGACTGCGATACGACATACTCGATATTATCGAAAAAACCGGCGACACGAAGGCCGCGCCCCTGCTGGCCGCTTTTTTAAAAACTCCCGGCGAGCAATATATAAAAAGGCGCGCGCTTGAAGTGCTTTCTAAAATATCGAAAGACAGCGTCATGACATATCTGAACATTCTATCGGGCGAAAAAGACTATCAGCTGAAACTCGGCGCCGCAAAATGCCTTGCGGAAATGACCGGAACCGACGAATTCTGCCGGGCCGAAATTCTTAAACTGCTTCACGGCGGACTGGAGGACGAGATAAAGGCCGTGCTTGCAGGGGCACTTGCGAAAGCTAGATACGCGCCTGCTTCGGCGGTAATGCTCGAAGCCGTCAAAAACTCGCAAAGCGCTGTACTGCTAGATGCGGCAAGCAACGCCCTCTACAGGCTCGATATCCTGGATTCGATCAGGGCCAACCTTAAAAATATTTTAAAAGAGTCGCCCAAAGAGATCAATCAGGCCTATGCCGCCAGAGTTTTAGCATATTACAGCGACTCAGGCTCCGTCGAGGCGCTGAACGCCGCGCTTGAAAACGCCGTCGGAAACGCCGGTGAAAAGGCTGGCGAATTCAAAAAGATCGAACTTATAAAGGCGGCAGCCGCCATTAAATCGAATAAATTCATCGGATCGCTTTCACTCGCCACGGCTGATAACTCCGAACGGGTACGGAGCGCGGCTGCGCTCGCTCTTAAAATTATAGCCGGCGATAATTTTTCGCGCTACTGCGCTCCCGGGCCGCCGGCGAGCCTTAAAGCCTCGCCGCTCGACGGCGCCGTTGAATTGAGCTGGGAGGCGCCGCCGGATAAAACGGTAAAATATTACGAAATTTACCGCGACGGCAAGCCCATAGACGCTAAACCGTCAGGCTGTTCATATACCGACAAAGACCTTAAGAACGGTAAAAATTACGTATATTACCTGAAAGCCGTGGACGCGGATTCGAACACCGGCGCGCCATGCGCCACCTCGACAGCCGTGCCTTCGGCCCCGCCCGGGCCGGTCAGCGGCCTGAAATTAAAAAGCGGGCTTTCATACATCACGCTTGAATGGAAATACCAGGCGCCGGGCGATAACGCCGTCGAAGTCGATCACTTCGTCGTGGAACGCGGCTCACGGCCGATCGCGAAGATACCGCCGGCCTCGCCCGGCTATACCGACTACGGACTTTCGGCCGGAAAGATCTACGCCTATAAAGTATATGCAGTTAACCGCATGGGGGGATCCGGCGAAAAGGCAGGCGCGAGCGCCGCTCCGCATTTTAATATGAAAGGCGGCGAGTAGTATGAAAACCAACCGTAATTATATTAAATTATTCGAATACGGTAATATTTTAAAACGCCTGTCTTGCTGCCTTCTTCTACTCTTTTTTCAGTTCGTTTGCGCGCCTGGCCTGCACGCGGCCGGACTCGCCATCGAAGAAATTTATCCGCTGGCCGAAATAGAATCCGGCGTCAAAAAAGAGATAACCAGCGAGATCATGCTCGACCGCTCGCGCTGCGATAATAACGAAACGCTTATCGACGATTCGCTTCCCGCCGGCGCGAAAGTTATACTGCCCGTCACTTTCGACGATAAATTCTCCTTTTCCGGCGCCAGGTCAATTGCGCTTAAAAAAGCGGGACGCGAGACCGCTTATTATGTCCAGCCGGCCTCGGAATATTCAATCTCTACCGGTGAAAATATAGTTTTTTACGCTAAATCGCCGGCCGGCGAAATTCCTTCTTCTTTCCTGATCGCGTTTTACGACGAAACCGGCTCCAGCGAACACCGCGCCTGCTTCGGCACTAACGTTTTCGATTTCGGCGGAATAGACGGCACTTTTTCTGGCTTCGACGCGGGCGGCCTCGCCATGGAACCGGGCGTATGGCACCGCATCATCATCCCCGCAGCCGCCGTCAGCCTCGGCGGCCATAAACTATGCGGAGTGCTGCTGGCTAAAAATTCAGGCGCCATGTTCATCGATAAGATAACCCGCTCGGAGATCATCAACGACCCGCAGAAATTCAGGTTCGAAAAAGTCGAAAACATTCTCACGATTTATAAAAATTCCTTCAGCCGCCTGCTGCTTACGCCCGATAACGCAGCGCCAGATTCGTCCGGCGAAGTAACGCTCAAACATTCTAACGGAAAAATATATTCGAAAAAATTGAAGGCCGGATACGATTCAGCTTTCATATTCGATCTCATCGACGACAACGGCACCGTCATTCCATCCGGCGCGGCCGTTGTAGAACTTAAATACACCGGCGCGGCAGGTTCGCCCGCTACCGCGTCTGCGCAATACGACATACTGCAGCTGATAGCAAATATACAGCTGCCCTGGAATAATTCCATCGTCAACGCTACCGTTCCGATTTTCGGCGACGCGCTCGGCATGGATTTTTCACACTACACTCTCAGCGCCGTCTGCCTTAACGCCGGTAAAAGCGAAGAGATAAAACTGATCGAATCCA
>MGFH01000243.1 GCA_001791795.1 Candidatus Wallbacteria bacterium GWC2_49_35 | reverse complement strand
GAAGGTAACTTAAATGTTTCGTAATCCGGCGTATCAATACAATTTTTATGAGATACTCGAAGTCAGCCCCGCGGCTACATCCGCGGTTATCGAGGCGGCCTATAAGGCGCTGGCCAAAAAATACCATCCCGACCTTAACGCCGGTATTTCCGACCACAAGATAAAACTGCTCAACATGGCCAGGGAGATTCTGCTCGACGCCGCGAAGCGCGGCGAATACGACTCGGCGATGAATTTAAACCGCATCAAGCCTAAATTCACCAGCGATTACAGCTCGACGCACTCGATTTCCGTCGAGAACGAAAAGCTGAAAGCCGAGATCCGCTCGCTTCATAAAAAGATGGAAAACCTTAAAAGCCAGCCGGCCGACGAAGGCAACGTCTATGTGATATGCACCAACTGCGGAACGAAGAACCGGCTGCCCGACCTTTCCTACCTTAACCTGCAGAGCATAAAATGCGGGCTGTGCAAACTCCCGTTCGGCACCGGAAACCGCGATTTCGAAAAAGAGCGCGATTCGAAGGACAGGGCGTCCGCGATGAAAAAGACCGCCGACATAGAATGGCGGCGGCTGTCGTCGAATATTAGTAAGATGGAATATAGCCGAATAGAATCGCTTTTAAATAAATATAAAGAGATACAGCAGATATACCCGAGGGTTTATGGCATAAAAACCAAGCTGAAGGCGCTTAAAGACGAAATGCTGCTGCGCAATTCGAATATCGTCGTCATGCGCAGGATAGCGTCCGAATGCTCGGACGAACTGGCTAAATACAAAGCAGGCGGTATATTCGGGCTTTTCAAGAACGAAAAGGTTATAAGTGACGTCAGGACCAGGCTCGCTTCGGAGCTTGCGATGTATCCGAAACTGAGCGAGGAAAAACTCACCTTCAGCTGCCGCTCGTGCGACTCTAAGAACACATTGAAGATAAACACGTTTGTCGCGAACCACGAAAATATATTGTGCGGCCACTGTCACGGAAATCTTTTTAAATAGGCGCGGTCTGAAAAAGCAGACATATATTCGAAAAATATCGGACCATAAAGATATATAAATAAAATTGAATATGGTATGAAGTATATAAATACATATTATTCAGGGGGTAGCTACTATGGACATCAAAAAAATCGTACGCGGCCAGCTGATCGGCGCGTCGCCTTATGTTCCCGGCAAGCCTATCGAAGAGCTCGAACGAGAACTCGGCATCTCGAACATCGACAAGCTCGCCTCTAACGAAAATCCATACGGCACGCCGGAAGCGGCGAAAAAAGCCATGGCGGATTGTTTTGACAAAATTCATCTTTATCCGGACGGCGAGTCCTTTAATTTTAAAAGCGTGATATCTAAAACCCACGGTGTGGAATACAAAAGAGTTTTCACCGGCAACGGTTCCGACGAACTGCTGCAGATAATCATGAACGCGTTTTTAGAACCCGGCGATAACGTGGTTTCTTCGCAATACACGTTCATGAGATACGGCCAGATGGTCCGCATCGCCCACGGCGAATACCGTCAGGCGCCGATGAAAGACGGCATGCGCTACGACCTCGAGGCGATAGCGAAGCTGGCGGATTCCCGCACCAAGATGATAGTCATTGCCAATCCTAACAATCCCACCGGCACCATCGTTTACGACAGGGAAATCCGCGCGCTGCTGGATAAGATTTCTGATGACGTTATACTCATACTCGACGAGGCTTACGCCGGATTCGTCGAATCGCGCGAGTATCCGGACGCTATCAAACTGCAGATGGAATATCCGAATAAACCGATCGTGTTACTGCGCTCGTTCTCGAAGATATTCGGTCTTGCCGGAGTGCGCGTGGGATACGGCATAGCGCATCCCGACATAGTCAGGTATATTGACGTGGTTCGCGGCCCGTTCAACATCAATATGCTCGCGCAGGCCGCAGGAGCCGCTTGCATGCTCGAAGCGGGCGAGCACGCGAAAAAGAGCAAGACGCTTTGCTCCGAAGAGAAAAAATACCTTTATGAAAATTATAGCAAACTGGGCGTGAAATACTTCGAAAGCGAAGCGAACTTCATCCTGATCAAAATAGCCGACGAATTCGACGGAAAAATCGTCGTGGATGAACTCCTGAAAGCCGGCATCATCGTAAGGCCCATGAAATCATGGGGACTGACCGATAACTATATGCGCGTGACCATAGGCACCGCCGAGCAGAACAGGCGTTTCATCAAAGAACTGGCGCGGCTGCTGAGCAAAGACTCCAGAACGAAAGCGGCGAACGGAAAATAAAATACTGTAAGGCGGGGTATTTTCACGAAATTTCAGAAATGCCAGCGCCCGGTTAAAATACAGCAAAATAAATACAGAGGCCGTCGATCATAATAAAATCGGCGGCCTCTGTATTTATAAGAAATTGAGAAATCAGCCGATCCTGGATAATTCCCGGTCGAGCACAAGCGAGATCTGCGAAGCCAGAGATTCGAACATCCATCTTTCCTCGAAAGTGAGAATGGGCCGGTCTTTCAATTCAAAACCCATCACGCCCAGCGGGCCGCCCTGCGCTTTCAGCGGCATGTAGAACCAGTCCGCGGCGGCCAGCGTATCCGTGAATTTTCCTGAAATTTTCAGTTCTCTGAACGTCCACTCCGCCGCCTGAAACTCCCTGTCGTTCATCGTGAGATTACGTATCACCGAAGATACGATCTTCATTTCTCCCGCCCCGCCCGGCATTAAAAATACCGTATCGACGCCGAAATTCTTTTTTATCATTTCTCCCGCCCTCGAGAATAAAACCGTCATATCGGTGGCTCCCTGTATCTCTTTGAGGAAAATATACATCGCCGAGGTCTTCTCTTCATTCTGCCTGAGCAGCTTTTCATTCGAGCTGATCTTATATGTGAGATTGCCCATGACCAGCGCGACTATGAAATACACCATAAACATGAGCATATCGTCAAATGAGTTGATATGAAAAGTGTATCTTGGCGGAATAAATAAAAAATTCCAGAGCGCCGAACTAACGAAAGCGGAAAAAACGACGGAGATCCGGTTGAAATATGAACCTATTAAAATGATGTTCAGAAGATAAATGAGCGAAGTCGAACGGTAGCCGATATAATCACAAAGCGCCGCGTTTAAGATCGTAACGAGCGCAATGATCCCGGCGGAATATATGATTTGCTGAAAATTGCGCCCGCCTTTTTTGACGATTCGCGCGACGGCCGGTCTGGAGCTTTCGCCCGGCTCGCACCTGACCACGTATATATCGATATTGCCGCTCACCCTGATGAGCCGGTCGACGAGCGAGCCGCCCTTTAAAAGTTCGAGCCACTGGTAGTTCATGGGTTTGCCTATGACGATCTGCGTCACATTATGCTGCCTGGCAACGCGTATCAGGCCCATGACGACGTTCTGATCGAAGCGCGTGACGAGTTCCGCGCCGAGCTCCGTGGCGAGGCTTATATTGCTTTCCAGCCGCATGCGTTCATCGTGCGAAAGTTCCTTTTCGGTTTCGACGTAAACCGCGATCCACGGCGCCCGCATGCCATAGGCCATCCTGCGCGTCCATCTTATGAGCTGGGCTGAGAAAGGACTGGACCCTACGGCCACCATGAGCCGCTCGCCGGATTTCCATATTTTGCCGCCGCTTGCGGTTTTCAGTTGTTCCAAAAGCTGATAATCGACGCGTTCGGCCGTGAGCCTCAGCGCCATTTCGCGAAGGGCCGTAAGGCTTGCGGGCTTGAAAAAGTTTTCAAGCGCGCGAGAAGCGTTTTCGCCGAGATAAACTTTGCCTTCATTCAGCCTTTTAATGAGCGTTTCGGGCGGGATGTCTATCAGTTCGATCTCGTCGGCCTTTTCGAGTATGGTGTCGGGGACCGTTTCATGCACGGTTATTCCGGTTATCTGCCTCACCGTATCGGCCCTGCTGTCGACGTGCTGGACGTTGAGAGTCGTATAGACGGATATTCCCGCTTCAATTATTTCAAGGACGTCCTGATAGCGTTTCGCATGCCTGGCGCCGGGAACGTTGGTGTGAGCGAGTTCGTCGACTATCACCAGCGCCGGGCGGCGCTGTAATATCAGGTCGATATCCATCTCTTCGAAGATAACGCCCTTATATTCGACCTTCCTGCGATTAAGCGCGGGGAGGCGCGCGGCCAGGGCGTCGGTTTCCGCGCGGCCGTGGGTCTGCACGTAGCCGATGACGACGTCGGTCTTTTCATCGGCCTTTTTGATAGCGGCTTTCAGCATCGAATAGGTCTTTCCGACGCCGGCTGCCATGCCGAAAAAGACCTTGAGCTTTCCTCTTTTTTCTTTTTCCTCTTCTTTTTTTATGGCCTCGAGCAGCATGTCGGGGTCTTGAGCCTTATCTTCACTCATAATGAACGCTCCGAAATCGTTTTACTATATCTTATCGATTTCCATATTTAATTTCAATACATTAATTCTGGATTGTCCCATAAATTCGAATGGAGGCTTTTGCGTGAGGTATTCGATCGTTTTTTTTATGATCTCGAGCCTGGCGCCGTCATAGCCGCGGGCGCGGGCCACGCTGCCCGCCTGCATCATGGCGGCTTCCGGGCTTATGTGCGGATCCAGGCCGCTCGCGGAGGCAAAAAGCATTTCACGCGCCGCGCCTGATTTTAAAATTTCGGCGTCGGAACCGAATTTCAGCGTCAGTTCATTCCGGCGAGCCGCTACGGCGTCTTTTAGACGGGCGTCCTGCGGCCCGTAATTAGTCGCGCCGGAGGGGAGCGTGCCGTATCCCGTGGCCGAAGGGCGCGGCATAAAATAAATATTTTTAGTGAACTTTTGTCCTAAAAGCTCCGAACCGGCTATTTTTCCGTCGTTGTAAACCAGGCTTCCGTCGGCCTGATACGGAAACAATATCCAGGCTGCGGCCCCTACCACGGCGGGATATGCCGCGCCGGTAATTAAAGTTAAAACCATTAGCATTTTCAGTGACTGTAATATAATTCGGCCGATCATAACTGTTCCTCGCTTTCAACAAACCTTCATCTATATTAAATGCAGCGTGCATATAGCCGCGTCTATTATCTTGATCCCGATAAAAGGGGCGATGATCCCGCCCACGCCGTAAACCAGAAGGTTTTCCCTCAGGATCTCGGCTGCGCCGGCCGGCCGGTATCTGACGCCTTTCAGCGCCAGCGGTATCAGAAGCACGATCACGATCGCGTTAAAAATGATAGCGCTGAGTATCGCGCTTTGCGGCGACGCGAGCCCCATCACGTTCAGCGCCGCCAGGGCGCCGCGTCCCGTCGCGTCAAGCGGATACAGATAACCGAAAAGCGCGGGAAGGATCGCGAAATATTTGGCGACGTCGTTGGCTATACTGAACGTCGTAAGCGCCCCTCTGGTCATCAATAACTGCTTTCCGATCTCGACGATCTCTATGAGTTTGGTCGGATTGCTATCCAGATCGACCATATTGCCGGCCTCGCGAGCCGCCTGGGTGCCGCTGTTCATTGCGACGCCCACGTCCGCCTGCGCGAGGGCCGGAGCGTCGTTCGTGCCGTCTCCTATCATGGCCACCTGATGGCCGCTTTGCTGCTCTTCGCGGATCCTTTTCAACTTGGTCTCAGGCGTCGCTCCGGCGATAAAATCGTCGACGCCGGCCTCTAAGGCTATGGCGGCGGCCGTCACCGGATTGTCTCCGGTTATCATTACTGTTTTGATCCCCATAGCGCGCAATTCCGCGAAGCGTTCCTTTATGCCGCCCTTTACGACGTCTTTGAGTTCTATTACGCCCAGGACCGCGCCGCCTTCGCAGACGACAAGCGGCGTGCTTCCTTTTCTGGAAACGGAATCGACCGCGGCTTGAATCTCGGCGCAAAAGGCTCCGCCGTTGAGGATAACGTATTCCCTGACGGCTTCCGCTGCGCCTTTTCTGATCTTGACGTCCGCCTTTTTATCGGCGTCGTAATAATCAACTCCGCTCATTTTGGTCTGGGCGGTAAAATCGATGAAATTGGCTTGAAATTTTTTAACGTCGCGCCCTCTGAGCCCGAATTTTTCCTTTGCGAGCGTCACTATCGATCGCCCTTCAGGTGTTTCGTCGCTCAAAGACGAAAGCTGGGCGGCGTCCGCGAGTTTTTCGATACTTACGCCCGGCGCCGGCATGAAATTATCGGCCATGCGGTTTCCGAAAGTGATCGTTCCGGTCTTGTCCAGCAGCAGCACGTCGATGTCGCCGGCCGCTTCGACCGCCCTTCCGCTCAGCGCCATGACGTTTCGCTTGATAAGGCGGTCCATGCCGCTTATGCCTATGGCGCTGAGAAGCCCGCCTATAGTCGTCGGGATCAGGCAGACAAGAAGCGCGCAAAGCACGGGAAGTGTTAAATTACCTTCTCCTGCAGCGGTTTTGGAAGCGATCTGGCTGTAAATCGCGTAAGGGTAGAGTGTCGCCACGGCCGTTAAAAATACGAGCGTCAGCCCCGAAAGCATTATGGTCAGAGCGATTTCGTTCGGCGTTTTCTGCCTTTTCGCGCCTTCTATTAGCGATATCATTTTGTCGAGAAACGAATCGCCCGGTTCCGCCGTTATTCTAACTATTATCCTGTCGCTCAATACCTTGGTGCCGCCCGTTACGGCGCTCCTGTCGCCGCCGCTTTCCCTTATGACCGGCGCGGATTCCCCCGTGATGGCCGATTCGTCGACGCTGGCGATGCCTTCTATCACTTCGCCGTCGCCGGGAATGATGTCGCCGGCCTCGCAGACCACCGTATCGCCTTTTTTAAGGTTTTCGGCCGCCGTTTTTTCTTCACGTCCGTCCGTTATTTTTCGCGCAATATTGGCGGTTTTGTTTTTTTTCAGGCTTTCCGCCTGCGCTTTTCCGCGCCCTTCCGCCACCGCCTCGGCGAAGTTGGAGAACAGCACCGTGATCCAAAGCCAGGCCGTTATCTGCAGCGAGAAAAACGACGCGCGATCGTTAAAAAAATCCACTGTCAGAGAGCAGGCGGATAATATAGCGCATGCGTATACCACGAACATCACGGGATTTTTCAGCTGGCATCCGGGCGACAGTTTTTTAAAAGACTCTATGAACGAGGTTTTTAAAACGCCTTCCTGGAATTTTTTTCTTTCGTGATAAAATAAAGAATCTTTGATCTTTTCACGGATGCTATCGCTTATGGCGCTGCGTTCCTCTGAAACCGATTCTGCGCCCCGTTCCCTTATTATATCGCTGATTCTATCCATATCTTCACTCATAACGCTTCCCCCTCGACCGTCAACTTTGATTTATTAAAACGCGACGCCGGATCTCATTAAAAAATGTTCGGCGACCGGCCCCAGCGTGAGTACCGGAAAAAAAGTAAGTGCGCCCATGATCAGTATCACCGAACACAGAAGACAGATAAAACTTAATCCGTCGACCGGAAACGTCCCCGCCGAAACCGGGGTTATCTTTTTAGGCGCCATGCTGCCGGCTATGGCGAGCACCGGCGTTATCACGCAAAATCTTCCTATCAGCATCGCGACGGCGAGCAATACGTTATAAAAAACGGTATTGCTTTTCAACCCGGCGAACGCGCTGCCGTTGTTTCCGGCCGCCGAAACGAAGGCGTACAGGATCTCGCTCAGACCGTGCGGCCCGGGGGCTGATACAGAACAGGATCCGGCGGAATATGCAACGGCCGTAGCGGAAAATAATAAAGTTATGACCGCGGGGGCCAGTATCGCGAGCGTAACGAGTTTTATCTCATATGCCTCGATCTTTTTTCCGAGATATTCGGGGGTTCGTCCGATCATCAGCCCCGCTATGAAAACGGACATTATAACGAACAGCAGCATCGTGTACATTCCCGCGCCGACGCCGCCGAAAATGACGCCGCCCAGTGCGATGTTCAAAAGCGCCAACATGCCGGAAATCGGAGACAGGCTTTCATGCATGCAGTTGACCGAGCCGTTCGAAGCCGAGGTTGTCGCCACCGACCATAAAACGCTCAATTCGGGGCCGAACCGCGTTTCCTTGCCTTCCATCGGCGCCGAAGCGTTTACGACGGGGTTGAACGACAATTCCGAGAAGAGCGAGGCCGCTAAAAACAAAACGAATATTATCATCATCGCTGCGAAAACCGCGTTGGAATGTTTTCGAGCGCCGGTCAAAAAACCGTAAAGGTGAACGATCGCGGCGGGAAATAAAAGAATGAGCAACAGTTGTATGAAATTAGTGAGCGGGGTAGGGTTTTCGAAAGGATGCGATCCGTTGGTTCCGAAAAATCCGCCGCCGTTGCTGCCGATCTGCTTTATGGCCACCTGCGATGCGGCCGGGCCGCCCGGTATAAGCTGAATTTCACCCGATTCTATCGAAGAAGCGGGGACGTACGGCGAAATATTCTGAACGACTCCCTGGCCGGCGAAAAATATCGCGCAGACGAGTGAAAATGGCAGCAGGACATATAAAACCGAGCGTGTCATATCGGCCCAGAAATTGCCGAGACCGGGAAGGCCGTTTTCGCTTTTCGCGGCGAGCCCTCTTGCGAAGGCCAGCAGAACCGAAATGCCGGTAGCCGCGCTCAGAAAATTCTGGACGGTAAGGCCCAAAAGCTGAGTAAAATAAGACATAACCGCTTCGCCGCTGTAAGACTGCCAGTTGGTATTGGTCATAAAACTTACGGCGGTATTAAAAGCCAGGTCCCAGGGCAGGTCCGCGAATTTTTGCGGGTTGAGCGGCAGATACGACTGAAATATCTGAATTAAGAACAACGCCAGAAACCCGAAGAAATTAAAAACCAGAACGCAGGCGTTATATGTTTTCCATTCCATCGGTGAGTTCTTATCTATGCCGCAGATGCTGTATATGAAATTTTCAAGCGGCGATAAAAGCCGTGAAAGGGCATTCTTGCCTTCGCCTGTGAAAACGTCCGCCATATAGCGTCCCAGCGGGCGGGACAAAAACACGACAAGTGAAATATACAATAAGATCTCGATCATCGCACCGGTGCGCATGCTCATCACTCCTCAAAGCCTTTCGGGATAAACAATAGAATAGGCCAGATATAAAAACAGCGCCAGAACACACGTCGAGGCCAGATACAATTCGTTCATACGATTCCTCCTTGCAGTTTACAATTTCATTATACCTCCAGGCGCTTGAATAGTAAAACCTGCGGTGACATGGAATCTGAAATTATCCGTAAACCGGGAACCGGAATTTCGAAAATATAGACGAAATTCATATTCATATGACAATTTATAAATTTTTAAGGCAGGCAGTATGAATGAAATTCGAAAGATCTAAAAATCAAAGAGGCCCGGCGGCAATTTTTAAATGAATTGACATTTATTTTCAAGTTATTTATAATATGAAGGTAATTCAAAAATTCAGGCTCCCCGAAAAAAACTGGATTTATTAATTTATAGGTATCGATCAAAGGACGAAAATGTTTAAAACTTTAAAAAGTAAAATGACCGCGCTTTATTTCATGCTCGTTTGCCTGATCGCTCTGACGGGCTTTTTCGCATTCGCCGGTTTTTACAGGTTAAGCATTGAAATAGACAACCTGATGACCCACAATTATAAAAGCATCAAGGCGATCAACGCCATGATAGAAGCCGTCGAACGTCAGGACAGCGCGGTTCTGATGTATATGCACGACGCCCAAACCATGGCGATAGAGCTTTTCGTGGACTGCACCGGCGCTTTCACGAAAAACTTCAATATCGAAGCCAATAACATCACGGAGTCCGGCGAAATAGAACTGGTATGCTCTCTGGAAAAGGATTATTCGAGTTATCTGAAAAATTTCATAAACCTTCAGAACATAAAAAAAACGGCTGCCGGATCCGAACACGTCGACCATTATAAAAATATCATGTTTCCCGTATTTTTAAGCATAAAAAAACAGCTGGAATCGCTGATGCTTCTCAACGAAAAAATGATGTTCGCGAAGAAAAATTCGGTTACGGTCAACTCTAAAACATCCATGTACGCCGTTTTAGCGATCAGTTTCATACTGGCCGGCGCCGGCTTTCTGATATCGAGCCGTACCATCGATTCGATCATAAAACCCGTCGATATATTGATCACGAGCGTGAAAAAAGTCAGGGAAGGCGATCTTGACCAGCGCGCCCCCGTGATATCCGACGATGAAATAGGCCAGCTCGCGGGCGAATTCAACAACATGACGGCGAGGCTGATGGAGTTTGAAAAAAGCAGTATAGGAAGCCTTACCAACGAAAAGAACAAGAATCTGGCCATAGTCAAAAGCATTTCAGACCCTTTGATAGTGCTTGATTCCGAATTCCGTATAGTATTTATTAACAAGGCATGCGAGGTTTTTTTCGAAATAACCGAAAGCGGCTCGCGTGCGAAATACTTTCTGGAAATGGTCAGAAACGGCGAGCTGTTTTCATATATCAGCTCCGCGTGCGAAACGAACGACGAAGAGGTGAAGTCCAGATCGTTTCTGATACCTAAAAACGGGCACGACGTTTATTTCAACGTCATAGTGAGTAAAATCTCCAATTCCACTTCCAATAGCAGAGGGCTCGTGATTTTATTACACAATATAACCGATCTGAAAAATCTTGAAAAAATGAAGGACGAGTTCATTTATATGATATCTCATGAATTCAAAACGCCGCTTACCTCGATTATCATGGGCGCGAGCCTCATGTTCGAAAAAGGCCTCGGCGAAATGAATGAAAAGCAGCGCGACATAATGCAGGCCATTAATGACGATGGGGAAAGATTGTCGAAACTGGTCGCGGGCCTTCTGGACATTTCTAAAATAGAGTCGGGCGCGGCGTTTTTAAAGATGTGTGATTGCGATATCGCTAAAATCGTTTCGGATTCAACCGAGTCGTTCAAAAATCAGGCTCTGGAAAAACGTATAGAATTCAAGGTTGAACTCGAGGACGGGATCCGGCGGATATCGGCCGATCCGGAAAAACTGTCCTGCGTATTGAATAATATCATCTCCAACGCTTTGAGATATTCGCCCGAAGGCAAAACTATATGCGTGAGCGCGTTTTTGAAAAATGAAAATATTTATTTATCGGTGAGTGATGCCGGCCCCGGGATCGAGGAAATTTACATGGAAAAGATCTTCGATAAATTCTTTCAGATCGACCAGATGGCGGGCGAATCCGGAAATATAGGCCTTGGCCTTTCCATCGCGAAAGGCATAGTGGAGGCCCACGGCGGGCGGATCTGGTGCAAAAGCGGCCCGGAAAGGGGATGCTCTTTCGTTTTTACCATCCCGGCGCGCGCCTGCGGAAATGACGGTGAAGCCGCTTCCGGTTCGCAGACGGCCGTCTAATTTTCTTCGCTGAGCCTTATGGGCATTATCACTATAGGTATGCCGCTGTAGTAGAACTTGCGCTGTATGACGAAAGCCGTGTAGTTGTGAAGCTGCCCCGTCAGGTAAGTGTCTTCGGGAAAGATCAGCTGCCCCCCGAAAAACACGGAGTTAGTAAACCGCTCGGCAAGCTCTGGCGCGGCGATCATGGTCTCTTCGACGACGTCGGTTCCGACGCGCGATATTCCTTCGGCGTAATATCCTTTCTGACGCATTATCTTGGCGTATTTGTCGACCTCGTTCTGCGCGAAGATCTTCAGCTTTTCGATTTCGGCGCTTCCTTTGAAATTGCCTGCGTCGACTATTCCGACTCTCAGAAATACGTAATTTTTAAAAGTGTCGCCGAATAATTTTATGACGTTAAACAGCGTGTGAAGGCCCATTCCGTTGTAACCTCCGACCAGTATCACCGCAGTTCTGGCGTTTGGGTCATGACCGTCAATTTTACCGACCACGCCGCCTTCGTGAGCCGCGTCATATTCGCTGAGCACAGGATCGCACATGGTAAGAAGTTTCGAAAGCTGTCCTATCATTTTAGCCGTATGGTTGTAGTGGCGTTTAATAAAATATGAGAGCACGACCACCGAACCGGTTATGAGCAGGGTCAGCCAGCCGCCCTCGTGAAATTTAATTATCGTGACTGAAACAAGTATGCCGAATGTCAGCACCATTCCGACGCCGTTGATGAAGATCTTTTTCTTCCACGAAGGCTCTTCGGAGCGGACATGCCACCAGTGGCGAACCATTCCGAGCTGCGATAAAAAGAAGGTCAGGAACACGTTTATGCTGTAAAGCACTATCAGAAAAGCCACCGACCCGCGCGTGTAAAGCATCAGCAAAAGTGAAAGGCCGCCCATTATCAGTATGCCGTTCTGGGTGACCAGCCTGTCGCTGAGCATGGCGAATTTATTCGGAAACCATCTGTCCAACGCCATATTGGCCAGGACTCTGGGGCCGTCTAAAAACCCGGCCTGGGCCGCGACGAAAAGCAGCGCGGCTTCAGATATTAAAGTGATCAGCACGAAGAAATAACCTATATTGTGAGGCCAGCTGGCCGCCACTTTTTCCATAAGGACGGCGTTGAGGGTCTTACCGGGAACGTGAGCCACGTCGTAGAGAAGATATGCCACAAGTATTCCCACAACGGTGAAAGCGAGCGAAAAGGCCATATATTGCATCGTTCTTTTCGCGGTTTCGGCTTTCGGCTCGCGGAGCACGGCCATTCCGTTACTGACGGCCTCTATGCCGGTATATGTTCCCGCTCCCATCGTATAGGCGCGAAGAATTAACCAAAACATTCCGAACAATCCAAGTTCGGAGTAACTCGATTTCACGTCGGCTACAGTGCTCGAGGCGAGCGTTTGAAAGTTAGGGAGATTTACGGCAATCGCGTAGATTATCACGAATGTATGCGTTATTACGAACACCATGAAAATCGGCAGCAGCGTCATTATAGACTCTTTAACGCCGCGCATGTTCAGCACGGTCAGCACGACAAGAGCTAAAACGGCGCATTCGATTTTGTAAGGGTGCCAGGAAACGTCAAGAAAGCTGAAAAGCGCGTCGGCGCCGCTGGCGACCGATACCGTTATGGTCAGGACGTAATCGATCAGAAGCGCGCAGCCTGAAACCATTCCCCAGCCGGGAGAAAGCAATTTGCTGGCCACGAGATAACCGCCGCCGCCGGATGGAAACAGTTCGATTATCTGGGAATAGCTGGCGCTTATTATGAAGATGGTGAACGCCGAAGCCATGGCGACGAACAGGCTCAGAAATTTGTGGGCTCCGAGCGTCCTGAAGGCCTCTTCGGGGCCGTAGCAGGACGATGAAAGGCCGTCGGCGCCGAGTCCGACCCACGCAAAAAAAGCTA
>MGFH01000242.1 GCA_001791795.1 Candidatus Wallbacteria bacterium GWC2_49_35 | reverse complement strand
GTCGACGACCCAAACAGTAACTGTAATATTGCCGGCTACGAACGAATCGATCGCGCCGCTTACAAAATTGCCCTTATCAGATGCGCCGGCGCCGACCGCTATCGCGCTGCCGCCATCGGTTACGCTGTGAGCGCCGGTATCGGAAAGTTGAACGTAAAGCGTTCCGGATTCGTTGCCTGCATTGCCATTCGATACGTTAACTTTAAAATCCGCGAAATTCGTTTTCAATGAATTGTTTATATGATCAATTGTGTTTCCGCGCGTTCCAAGATCGGCCGTTATGACGGGCGATGAAACTACGGGCACGGCGGGAACTATGTAATCTACGACAAGCGTCGGATTATCAATCGCGCTGGCCGATGAGTTACCCGATATATCGAAAAGTTCGACGGTGACCAGTCCGCCGGCGGCGATTGCCGTTTGAAGCGCGGAATTGTCGCCGGTACCGATGTTGAAGGTAACGCTCGAGTCGCCGCCTGCGATCGAATTATCAGTAGCAACGATCGAACCGCCGATTTTTAATTTCGCCGAGCCTCCGGTTGCCTGGCCGGCCGCGATCGAAGCGGAAGCCGTCATATTAGTGTTGGTCGTATTAAGAGTATTTGCAACCACAGTTCCTCCGACCGGTACGACCGCAACATTAGTGGGAACGGCGGGAGCGGTTTTATCGAGTATTAAACCGGAAGTGCTCTGAGAGTAACTCAAACTTGTGTTGCCGGATGCGGTAGTGGTTATAGAGGCCGATAATTCATTAAGCTCGCCGTCGGTCGTTAATCCGTTGACATCGAGGCCCGTCGCGTTGGTTATCGTCGACGCCGTGTTTGCCGCGTATGAAACCGTTACCGTTTGAGCTGCGCCGGCACTCTTCAGAGTAAAGTTTATCGTTCCGGCCGAAGGCGCCAGGGCAAATGTGGCATTTATGCTCTGGTCAGTTGCAGATGCCGCGGTTATATAATTCGCGTTCGATTTCGCGGCTACGGCGGGAATCGCTAAAGCCGTGGGTGCGGCAGGGATCGTGCCGCACGAAACCGCGGCCGATATATTGCCGTTAGCGTTCACTATCGCGGCCTGTATAGTCTGGCCGGCGGCGAGTGCGCCTGCAAGGCCGTTGCCCGTTGTCACGCTGTGAGCGGCGCCGGAAGAACCTGCCAGCGCGGCTGGAGTGGTCCTTGAAGTCCAGGAGTCGTTCGTGAAAGTCACGTTGGCGGTTATATCGCCAGCACAGTTTTTGTATGCCTGCGCCGTCGCGCCGTTTATCGCGAAGTCGGCGTCGGCGAGCAGCGTGCCTGGCGCGCCGTCGAGCGTCGCGTGCGGAACGGTGCCGTCGTTAACCAGCGATGAAACCAGCTTGCCGCTTTCAATCAGCTGGTAGCCGAGAGTATCGCCCGCGGCAAGCGCCGTGCCTGATACGACGGCGGAACCGTTGCCGCTGCCGTCGAGCGCGATCGACTGCCTGTACACTCCGTTGATATAAACTTTTACGACAGCGTTTGCAATGGATCCGGAAACCGATATTGAATTAGCTGAAGCGCTCGCCGAAAATTTATCCGCTTCGGGATCGGCCGAAATTGAAGTTGCCGCAGTCCCTGTTACCGGCCATGTAGTTATTGCATCAACAGGTATGGTGACGATATTAAAGTTGGTATCGATCGCGTTAGAGCCAATATCGGTCACGCCGGCCGAGGCTGCCACTTTATCGCCGTTCGCCATTGCGGCCGAAGAAGTTACAAGCCAGCCCGTCGCATCAACGGTTTTCGTGCCATCTACCAGCGATGCGCCGCCGGAAGCGGTAATATAATAATTTGCAGATTCATCCGCCCCGGTGGTCATATAATCATCGTAAGTTATCTTGATGAAATTACCGGCAGCAAGAGGTTCCGCGCCGCCGACGGCGCCGGTCATGCGCGGCGCTTTCGTATCGGGTATGAACGCGGAAGGATTGCCGTGATCGGCATTCGCGGCCGACTGCATATTGTTTACATCCGTAAACGCGCCGGCGCCAAGTACTAGCGTATAATTCGTTGCCGCCGAAGTTTTGATCGAAGCGTTCGCGTTTATGCCGCTGACTATCGCCGGGCCGAGCGCTGTAAGGGTTATAACGGTCGACGAAGTCTGCGTTTTGGCCGCGCCGGAAAGAACTTGAGCATTTGCACCGGCAAGCGAAGAATCGTCGACGCTTATCTTCGAAAGATCGAGATCTGCCGCGGCCACTGACTTATTGAATGTAAGGACTATATTCTTGGCGTCGCCGTCTGAATTCATATCCATCGTCCAGGACGACAGAACGGGAACCGTGAACTCGCCGGCTTTTACCCACTTGACCGCTCCTTCGTCGTAATAATATGATACTGGAACATACGCGTTGCCGGCTGAATCGCGCAATGCGCCAGAATTAGCCGCTACAGACGCATTCGCGCCCGCGCCTGAAAGTACGAACGTAACGCTGTTATCGGAAGTGCTGTATGTGGCCGAAGTTATGCCTGCAACGCTCGCCGTGAATTTATCCGCTATATTAGCCGAATTACCTATCGCTGCACCGGCGTTATCGTATAAAACTTCGTCAAATGTAAGTTTAATGTTTGTGGCGCTCTCTGAGGTAAAAATGGCTGTCGGAGCAGTAACATCACTATTTGGAGTCCATTTGTCGATTCCGTTGTGATAATAATAAGTTATGGGAACATACGCATTGCCGGCCGCATCACGCAACGAGCCCGCATTAGCGGCTATGCTGCCGCCCACGGCGGCGCCTGAAAGCAGTATAGTTACTGTATTGGCGGGCGAGTTATAAAGGGCCGAAGTAATACTCGCTCCCGCAACCGTAAATTTATCTTTAATATCGGCGGCATTGCCTATCGCGAAACCGCCACTATATAACGCTTCCGTGAACGTAAGCGTTATATTCGCGGCGCCGGTCGATGCAAAAGTTGCGGCAGGCGGAGTTATATCCGAACCGCCTTCCACCCATTTTGTCTGCGATGCGTTATAAATTTTATTCTGAGGCACATAAGCGTTGCCGGCTATATCCGTAAGCGTATTCGACGCGGACGTGATCATCTTTCCGTTTTCACCCGCCATAAAGGACAAAGTAACGGTGCTTAAAGCCGAACCATAAATTGCGCCCGTATAATTTCCGGAAGCGCCGTCATAATCAAAATAAGTTTTAACGCTCTGCGAATCGGCGAGAGCAGTTTCGGCCGCGTAAAGCGCTTCAGAAAAGGTCATTACAAGAGTAGTTGAGTTATTAGAGCCATCCGACGCAGAAGATATCGAAGCCGTCGGAACCGTCGTATCGGCCGTAATTACATTTGCGGCTGCGGCATTAATAGCGGTATAAGCCACAGCAAGAGTGTTACCGGCCGCGTCCGCGAAAGTATAGCTGCCGGCGGTCAATGCAACGGTCCCATTATCGCCGTTCGCTACCGTGCCGGCGATCATTTTGCCGCTCGATGATGTTGTGGCGGGATCGGTTATGGCGCCCGAAACATTGCTCATTGCGGCTCCGGCGATTATCGCGGCTGTAACGGCCTCGGAAATAGTAAGCGTGTATGTGACGGTATTACCGGATTTTGCGTATGAAGAATTTGAATTGGAAGTGGTTTTCTGCGCGGCCGATAAAGTCGGCGCCGTAAGATCGGTAACGAAAGCGTTAACCGCGCTCGACAGATAATGAGTTCCGTCGGCGGCGTATACCTGATAGGTGGTAGCATCGGTCAGAGGCGCTCCCGGAGCGACGCTTATCGTTACATTGGTATTGGCGGCGGTGATCGACGCGGAAGATATTTTAGCCGCGATCAAAGCCGCCTCGTCGGCGTAAGTGCCTTCGGGTACGAGATAAAGATAGCCGGAAGCGGCGCTGCTTTGCGCGATGACGTTAAAACCCGCCGCCTTTTCAGCGATATTGACCCTGGCGTCACCGGCCGCTGATATCACGCTTGCGGCTACGGCGCCCGGCGTTACGGTCACGACGTTCGAACCGCCCGCATATAATCCGCCGGTTACGACCAGTTTGAACCAGTACTGCGTATCGTTTGAAAGGCCGGTGGCAAGGGCCGACACCGAAGCGGAATCAAGCGCAACGCCGGTATCGGAAAATCCCGCATCTGCAGAGGTTGACGATTTGTGAATCTGGACGGAAGAAGCGCCCGCGGGAGCCGTAAAAGTAAACGCCGCCTGAGCGTTTCCGGCAGTGGCGGAAAGATCGCCGACCGGTATGACTATGTCGAAAGAAGAACTGTCGATAGTTTTTAAGCCGCAATTAAAGGTAATTTTAGCGGCCGACTGCCTGACGGACTGAGTAAGAGCGGTGAAAGCCACAACGCCCGCAACCGCTGATTTTGTAGTCGGGCCGCCAAGTACCCACGTATCACCGGTTTTAACGGACGCAACCACGTTCGCGGCCGCATCGGCGCCAACGACGACGGTATTACCATACTGATCTTTCAATGTAACGACAGGCTGAACCGCGAACAAACCACCGTCAACCGTTCCGGGAATCGGCTGGGCCGTGACGGCAATAGACGAAAGCGCGCCGTTTAAAACGCTCTGATCCACGACGCTGTTTGAATAGCCAGTCGCTACAACGGTTATGCTCCACAAGCCGGCCGTTTTCAATGCAGAAGAACCCGTAGCCGGATGAAGCGTCAGCTTGCCGTCAGATAATTCATAATCGGCCGCGGCGCCGGCTGTAAGAATGGAGGATCCTATTTTCACGGCGGTCACTTTGCCGCGCCACATAACATCTTCGGTAAATGTAATTTCTATATCGTTATCAGCGTTATTATCGGTTGAATCGGCCGCAAGCGTAATCGCGGGCAGGTCGGACAGAATAAACGAACCGCTGTCTACGGTCCCGGCGCCTAAAGTGAAGGTCACTGAGGCATTGCCGGGAGTAAGCGCCGTGCAGGTAAGGTCCGTATATGCCGCTACGCCTGAATTGGCGGCCTTTATTACCGTGCCTCCGATCGCCCATGTGCCGCTGCCGGCTTTGGCCGAAGCGGTAACGTTCGCGGAAACCGAAGGCCCCGTAGAACATATATTGCTATATTTATCCTTTAAGGTTACGACCGGCTGGGCAGCGAAAGCGGCGCCCTGCGCGCCGGCGACGGGCTGCGTCGACACGACGGAATTCGCCGCCACTGCGGCACCGGCCTGGACCTGCTGACTCACCGTGCTATCCGAATAACCCGCCGCCGAAACCGTTATGTTCCAGGCGCCCGCCGTTTTTAACACGGCAGCGCCCGTAGCGGGATGAAGCGTCAGCTTGCCTTCAGATAATTCGTAATCGGCCGCGGCGCCGGCGGCAAGAGTGGCGGCGCCAAGTTTCACGGCGGTCACTTTACCGCGCCATATAGCGTCTTCGGTGAACGTAATTTCTATATCGTTATCGACGTTATTATCGATAGAATCGGCCGTAAGCGCTTTAGCCGCCAGAATCGGTGGTGGAGGAGGCGTTCCTCCTCCACCGCCGCCGCCTCCTCCTCCAGACATATTGATCACGTAAGATGCGGAAGCGATCTCGGAATTAATCATTGCGGCCTTTACGGCTATCGCTTTGAGAGTGGCTGTAGCACTTATCGCAACAGGAGCGGTGTATCTGGCGCTCGAGACCGTAGGCGCCGCGCCGTTAGTGGTGTAATAGATCGCAGCGCCCGCGGTCGCCGATGTGATGGTCACGTTCTGGGCCGAAGTGTAAACTCCGGCGGGCGGATTGAACTGCGGCGTCGCGGCCTGCAGCGGCTGAGGTTCGGCGATATTGACCGTGTAAGCAGCTGAAACCACTTCAGACGGAAGCATTCCGGTTTTTATGGATATCGCTTTTATTGTAGCGGATGAACTCAATATAATAGCACCGCTATATATAAGGCCGAACGTTTCAGACGGATCGGTGCCGTTGATGGTATATTTGATTACCGCGTCCGCGGTGGCCGAGGCCAGCGCGACGCTCACCGTAGCCGTGTAAACGCCTGCCGCGGGAGTGAACGAAGGCGGCAGCGCCTTGCCGCCGGGCCCGGGAATGTCAATAGTATAAACGGCCGGAACTACTTTCGACGGCTTCATTCCCGATTTTACGGCTAACGCTTTCACGCTCGTCGATGAACTTATGGTAATGGGGGAACTATATGTAAGACCGGATGTTTCGGAAGGTTCGGAACCGTCAAGAGTATATTTGATTAGCGCGCCCGCAGTGGCCGAAGCCAGCGCGACGCTCACCGTAGCCGTATAATAGCCGCCGTCCGGAATGAACGAAGGCTGCGCCGCCTGCTGAACCGCGACAATATTGAAGGAGGCCGTAGTCACGGCCGAATCGGACATGCCGATTTTTATCGCGACAGCTTTTATCGTTGTATGTTTAGTTATTAAAACAGGAGAAGTATAGTTCTCGCCGTTCAAACCTGAGGGCATGGAACCATCCAGCGTGTATTTTATAGCGGAGCCTTCGGTTGCGCAGCTGATGGCGACCGTTTGAGGACCGGTAAACTCGCCGCCCGAAGGGGTGAATACGGGCGCCGCCGCCTGCTGCGGAAGGGTTATTATATAAACAGCCCTGGAAATTTCGGAATCGGCCATGCCTGCTTTTATGGCAATGACCGATATTGCCGTCATCCTGGAGACAAGCAGCGGCGAAGTATAAATTTCACCATTAGCGGCGGAAGGCGTCGTGCCGTCAAGCGTATATTTTATGAGCGCGCCGTCCGTGGCGCAGCCGATCGAAACTTTTTGGGCTGAGGCATAAGTTCCTTCGGAAGGTTCGAAAACGGGTGAGGCGACTTTTCGAATAATTTTAATATTATATAAAGCGGTGGAAACGGCTGAATCGGCCATGCCGGCCTTGGCGGCGAACGCCTTGATCGTCGTATTTTTTGAAACCTCAACAGGCGAGGAATAAACCATCCCATTGGACGCGGAAGGGTCAGCGCCGTCGATGGTATATTTAATAATAGCGTCCGGAGTGGAACTGAAAATATTAACTTTCAGCGCTTTTGCGTATTCGCCCGGCTGAGGGTCGAACGCCGGCGCTGAAACGCTCTGCGGAGACGTCGCGATATTATAGACCGCGAAAGCGACCGGTGAATCATCCATTCCAGGCTTTACCGCTATCGCGGAAAGTATCATCGTGGACGAAACGGGGACCGGCGAATAGTAGTTGGTTCCGTTAGAAGCCGAAGGAGCAGTTCCGTCAGTAGTGTAAATAATAGTCGCTCCGGGCGTGGCGCAGCTTATCGCCACGGACTGAGCCTGGCCGTAAAGTCCCGGGCCGGGATTGAATTCCGGGATCGAAACGGAGACCAGCGGAACGATCTGAGCGACCATCTGCTGAAGGATATCGATTGAAGTTTGAGAATTGATCTTGACGCCGTTGAAAATAAGGGCGGTCGGAAGAGAGTTCTGGACAATAATATTTTTTATTCTGGGGTTTATATCCGCTTCTTTGACCAGCTCAACGAACGCGGTAAGCATTTCAGAAGCGTTGGTCGCCGGCGAAAGTATGATCGACTGTTTGACCGCGCCGTTTATTTCAGGTAAAACAACCACGCCGACAACGGTTTTGACCGCTCTGGCCAGTTCTTCGATATTTTCGGCGCCGCCGGATTGTTTCTCGATCTCTTTAACGATGGGCGTTTTAGGCGCACGAGGACCCGCGTTTACGGTTACTGTGTTGTTCTGGACCTGCCGCAGGTCGTTCTGGGTTATCGTAACGGCCCTGGCATCGGAAATACTCTTTTCATTTGCCATAAGCATTCCGGCCATCGATATTTCGTCTATGAGGAAATTCTCGAGAACTACCCTGTTGATATCTTCGGGAAGATCGTCGGAGGTGGGCAGATTGCCGACTATGGCGCTGCCGATAAGGCGGCCGGTATTTTTTTCTTTTACAAGAATTACAGGACATTTCGATTGTTCAGTTATGGGAAGTGAAAACATGAAGCTGGAGCTTCCGGTGGAATGAAAAGTGCCTAACTCGTTGTTCGGCTCGTTTTTATAATGCGCGCTTAAAGAATACTGCCCGTCGGAATAATCCATGGCTCGGGCCGGCGCGTTCAATGAAGGGACGTATTTTAATGGAGAAAAGGAGCCGTGAAGTTCAAAAATCTTAGATCCGGAACCGGTCGGAGCCAGCGCGCTTCCGCCGCCGCCCCCGCCGCCGCCGCAGCCAAAGTTGACTGTCAATATCGCGAAAGAAACAAGTAAGATTATTCGTATTGTGTTGTAAACTAATTTGTCGCTTTTCATTAATCCCTCGCGTGACGCCTGAACACTTTTCAAACCACAAAAACCAGGAGCTTAATGTGCGACTAAATTAGCAGCGTGATCTTTCTAAAATCAGTTTCATACGATCCAAACCGCATATAAAAATTTTTAGAAGTACACATAATTTTTTTTTGAAAAACAACCATGATAATCCATTTTTTATGAAATAAAAAATTGTCATATATAATATCGGAGTTACCCGACCTAATTTTAGCATAAATTATTCCTTTTTAGTATATATAGGTATTATACTCATAGAAATTCGGAATGACTATTTTAAAATAAAAAAAGACTTTAAAACGACCGTCAGCAGAGACTTAACATTATTTATTTTTACGCCAAAATAATCGGAAATATTTTTAAAATTTCAAACAGCGAGAGAAAAATCAAGTTTAATTACACAAAACAACCCGATTCAGTTACATAGCCGGGTTACAAATCGTTATTATCGATACAATTTCGTTACAAACGCAGTTACATTTTGTAACTGCGTTTTTTTAAAATTTGTAGAATGTGAGGTTTTCAGTTATTGTGAATCAAAATCAGCTATTACGAAAACAATGCCTTGATTATGGCTATCAAACGGCAAAGAGGAGTTGCCTCTAAAGCACCACGCCCCGGTCTTTAGCCGATGGGAAGGGCCATAAAATAATGTTTTTCAGTGCAATGAGAGCAAAATTTAGACGTTGGAGCGAAGTCATAACCATAAGCCCCAAAATAAGTTTTCTGCTATCAAATCAAATCAGAGCAAAATAAGAAAAAAAATGCCGTCAACCTGTCTTGATCCAGACAAATTGACGGCAGATGGGGGTTCAAAGGAAAGCGCGGCGCCTAACCAATAACACACGAACTCAATTGTACGCAACGCTATAATATCAGGATCAATGAAAGGCTGTCCACTAATTTTACATCTATCGTCACCCAAAACGAGGGGTTTTCCAACATTAATTTTTAAAAAAACTGATCAGAACGAAGGATTTTCCCGCACCGATCAAAAGTATCGTGATAAAATCAAATCAGCGTTCCAAATATTTCTAACCATTCCAAACAATTTTTATGAAAGCTTCTTAAAATATATCTGCCGGAATAAATTTATAAGCGTATTTTTTCGTCGCGAATCAACTTGAAAATCATACGTTTTCAGAATTGACGTCTGACAACCTCACGATCATTTCTTTTGCCATCTATCGTTTTTTTCTATGACGGTCTGCGGACCGGTTCCGTCAAGCCATGCTTTAGCGGCGGTGTCGCCGCGGAGATAGGCGTCCCAGAAAGCCGTGCTCAGGCCGAGTATAACCCGATGATGATTTGGATTTCTTTTAGAAGAAGAGCCGGCTATTGCACGGTCGGAAAAAGCGAGATGTTCAGCTTCAAACAGCACGATTTCATATTTATTTCCCGGAGGAAGCGCCGGAAATACAGCCAAGCGCGACTCAAGATCGGTATTTCCGATCGCCGCGACGTCTTTAGTGCCGGTCATAAGCAGCCACGGAATTTTTACGCCACCGAAAGATTTTTCGGCAGATACTCCGCCGCGGCGCGGGCTGCTGGGGCTGAACATCACGGCGGCACCGATCCTCGGATCCGTAAAATTCTGCCCGCCCAGCCGGTAACTCTGACCGCTTACTGCCTGGGTCGTGAGCGCGCCGAATGAATGACCAGACATCCCGATGCGGCCCGTGTCGAGTCTTCCGCAAAGATCGTGGCCGGAAGTTTTATTCCACTTTTCAAGGGCGTCCAAAACAGCCGGAACGTCTTTGATCCTGAGTATGAAATTTTTCATGCTGGCAGCCTCCTCAAGGGCTTCCTTCCGCCCGGCGAGAGCTTTTCCTTTCCAGACGGAAGTATCGCTGCCGGGATGCTGAATGAACACGGCGGCGTAACCGCGCCTGGCCCAATGCTCTCCAAGATAAGCGCAGCCGGCGTTCGAGCCGCCGAGGCCGTGGCTGAATAAAACCAAGGGCGCGGGCGCAGTATCTTTCGGCAGATAAGCCAGAAGCGGTATATCGCGGGAGCGCGAGGCATCTGCGACGTTAAGCGGCACGGTTTGCGGTTTATTTTCTGCCACAACGGCAAGCGGATCATATTTTTCGCCGGCAGCTGAGACGGAGCCGCAAAAAGCGCATGATAAAATAAAAGCAAAAGCGGACACATAAAAAACAATAAATGAAATTTTTAAAAACGAACGGCCTGGATTCATAAGACGATTCTCCCTTACGGTAAAGTTTTTCTAAAGTCCTTTTGGGATCTTTCTGCTGTTAAAATGGCGTTAAGTGTTTTTGATAGTATCTGAGTTTATGAGTCCATTACAAATAATAGATCTTTCGAATTTTGCCAATGATTTCACAATAGTTTTCAAGCACATTTCGCCATTTTTTTTGACTTTCTGGAGCGGACTGATTTATAGAAAAAATTAAAAATTCCTTATTTAAAAAGAGGAAGAAAAAGTCATCAACTCTTCCTTCCCCTTTTTTGTCATTGCCTTAATTTAGTTATTAAGTTTACTTAACCCCTGAAGCCGCTTTGTTGGCGACAGCTTCGTATTCGGAGTAGGCT
>MGFH01000241.1 GCA_001791795.1 Candidatus Wallbacteria bacterium GWC2_49_35 | reverse complement strand
GCGACGATACCATAAACGACGCGCTGTTCGCCGCCGCCGACCGCGTCCGCAAAAAATACGTGGGCGACGCCGTGCAGCTGCGCGCGCTGATAGAGTTTTCGAATTACTGCCGGCAGAACTGCTGCTACTGTGGATTGCGCCGCGACAACGATAAGGTCGACCGCTATCGGCTCGAGCCGGAAACGATCGTAGAATTCGCGAAAAACGCCGCCGGCATGGGCTATAAAACTGTCGTGCTGCAGTCCGGCGAGGATATGTCGTTTACCGTCGATAAAATGGTCAGCATTATTTCAAAAATAAAAAAACTCGGAGTAGCCATAACGCTGAGTATCGGCGAAAAATCGTACGACGAATACAAAGCCTACCGGGAAGCAGGCGCCGATCGTTATCTGCTGCGCATCGAAACGACGAATCGCGAACTGTATAAAAAATACGACCCTGATATGGATTTCGATAACCGCGTCAGGTGCCTGAAAGACCTGAAATCGCTCGGCTACGAACTCGGCACCGGAAGCCTGATCGGCCTTCCGGGCCAGACCTTCGAAGATATGGCGGGCGATATTTTATTTTTCGGCGAGATAGGCGCCGATATGATCGGAATGGGACCTTTCATCGCGAACCCGGACACGCCTCTGGCTGCCGCCGAAGGCGGCACTTATACAACCGCCATCAAAATGCTCGCGATAGTTCGGCTGCTCATGCCAGACATAAATATACCCGCCACGACCGCCATGGAGACGCTCACACCCGAAGGCCGCCTGGTTGCGCTGAAATCGGGCGCGAACGTAGTGATGCCGAACGTGACCGACGCCGATCACCGCAGTAAATACAACCTGTACCCAGGCAAGGCTCGGCTTGCGGACTCGCCGTTCAGAAGCATCGCCAGCGTCAGGGAAAAGATAGAAAGTATCGGAAGGTTCGTGTCGGAAGATTTTGGATACCGTATAAAGACTAAATAAAGCGATGGCGGCCGGGGCGTAAGTCACCAAAGTTCTTTTAATACAAACTCTTTACCGTGAGCAAGGTTATCGACTCGCACGGAGGCCATAATGCCATGCCGGCGGAGACGCGAAGCGGATCCGGCGGCGACATCCGCATAACACGGCTTTCCGCGTCAACGCCACGAAAGAAAAGCCGGCAGTCCATTCCGGCGATACGTCAGTAATAACAGGGATAGTGAGGGGATCACAAAGGGGAGAGGAAGGGTTATTAACCTTTCCTCTCCCCTTGTCAAAAAGAAGAACTATATTCAGAATTTGGAATTTACTTGCGTGTTTTAATTATTCAGTATGCATTGTGCAGTATTCAATGTTCAATGTTCCGGCGTTTCCGTTGTATCTTCAATTATCGCCAGCGTCCCGGCTTTCGCGACGGGCGCGGCGGTTTCGGCCATGGCCTCTTTTTTCAGCAGTTCGCGAGTTTTCTGGGAGATGCTTTTCTGTTTTTGAGGCGTGACTGCCTTCACTTCGTTAGTGCCGGCGTCCTTATTCGCGGCTTCGGCTCCAGTGGCTGCTTTTGATTCGGATTTATTCCCGGCTTTGACCTCTTTCGTGTCGGCTTTAATATCGCTTTTCGGATCGACTTTCCTATCTATTTTCGGATCGATATTCACTTCGGCCGTGTTTTCGAGCGATACTTCGCCGGTCGCGGCTTCCACTTCTTCGGTATCGTAAACGACCTCGCCGCGTTTTTTCTTTTCGATCTCGATGAGTTTTTCCAGGTCGATAATGATCTCTTCGGTGTCGAATTCGCTCGCGGCAAGCGCCGTTTCTTCGTCGATCTTCTCCTGCGGTATCTTTTTCATCTTCTCGTAGCAGCGCAGTAAAATTCTATGCGCCTTGATCTTTTCGTCCGGATTCGCGTCCTGCTTTTTGAATTTATGATGCTTCGCTTCCGGATAGTCGAGCAGATCGTACATGATATCTACGGCGTCTTTATATTTGCTCTTGTAGTATAAATAAGACGCGCGGAAGAGCGCCTGGCCGGTTTCGGATAATTTAGGAAGGTAGTCGGATAATTTCAGAACGCCGCTTTTGCTGTAAAATCCGCCGCATTCCTTAAGCTGGTTTTTGACGACTTTGATGTCGATCGAATAATTCTCGTCGTCCTCCGAGAGCGTTTCGTATATGCCCCTGAGCACCCACAGGCCCTCGTCGTAATAAGGCGAGCGCAGATATTTCTTGGACTTGAATTCGTTCATCAGATCGAGCGCTTCTTTAATCTCGCCGGAAAGATATAGCAGCTGCGCTTTTTTTATGAGATACTGCGCCTTGTCGGCGAATTCCTCGGACTCGGCGTCGAGTTTTTTTAGGTAATCGAAGGCGCCGATGGGGTTTTCATAGCGCACTTCGTTTTCGATCTGCATCAGCCGGACGTCGTTTTGAGTGATGAACACGCCGCCGACCTTGAAATCGGAAGTGTAGGTGAATTTGTCGCGGAAGAGTTTATCGAAATGCTTCTGGGCGCGCTTGTAGACGACTCTCTTTTCATTCTCGTTGGAATAGATGAAATTTCTGATGGAGTTGAAAATGCCGAGCACCAGATGATAATCGTCGAGCCGGTAATTCGACTTCGGAAAGTATTTAAGGTCGGATTCGGACGCCTTCAGCAATTCAAATATCTGTTTGGACTTGAAATTTCCTTTTTTGAACATCAGGTCGATGTAAAACGCTTTGTAGAGCGCGTTGAAAAAGACGATCTCGTATTTAACCTGGCCGGTAGCGCCCGTGGCGGCGCGGTCGAGTACGGCGATATTGTTGTTGAGCTTGCTTTCGTCATAAATGACCTTCTCGGTCTCGAGCGTGACGATAGTGCCGTGCAGCTGCTGCTGCGGAGATAAATTCAATATCGAGTTCTGGCTGCCGCCGCCTTTATCGGAAAAGCAGCCCTGCATGGCGAACGACAGCGTCGCGAAGAGCATCGTCAGCATTATTTTTTTTATTAAGTGCACCGTTTTTTTATTCATTAACAGACCCCCGAAATATTTTTATATAATAATATATCGGTAAGATAAGAAAATAGTTGAATTTCAATAAATACTTAACAATACTAAAAAAGTCGGCTGAACATTAAAGACGCGAAACTCTAATAGGCCAAAAGAGGCCGAAATTTAAAGTCGGCCGCCTACAAAAGCTTCATGTCCTTTACTATTCCGCGACCTTCGATCGTTTTATCGCTGAAATGACCCGTCCGGACGCCCTTGATATAATCCGTCATTTCAAGAAGATCTTTCGTGAAGTGATCAGAATAATTAAAAAACGATATATCAAATTTATTGACGCCGTAAGTCATATATTTTTGAAGGTAACCGCACATATTCAACAATCCGCCGCTATAGGCGAGGGTTGTTTCGTCGTCGACCGAAAGCATATAATGGGCGGCGTTCTTGAACGAAAGTTTGTCGAATTTATACTGCTTTTCATCACTGCCAGCGTATCTGTTCCTGATGTATTTTTCGTTCTGCCTGAAGAAATCATACGCGAAGTTGGCGACGTTGATATTTCCATAAAGCCTTATTCTGATCTTATCAAGTAGGTGAGGCTTGGAATTAAGAGTTAATTCAAGGAATTCCATGATGTCGGAATCGTTTAATTCATACGAAAGACAGATCTCGTCGGCTTCGTCGATCCTGCTGAAGTAATCTGCTGAAAAGCGGTTGATCACATTGAGCGCGGCGCCCGCGACTATCTTTGCGCCGGAGCCGGCGAAGCGTTCGGATTTTTTTATAATATCGATCTGCGCGGGATTATTCGCGATGAATCCTTTTACCTTCGCGCCGAGGCATAACTCGATCACTTTCGTGAAAAACGGCGTGCGCGACTGGAATAGAACCGGCGGCAGCTCGATCAGAATCGATTTGAGCACGCCGGCGTTCGCTTCGAAAAACTCTTCGAGTTTGCAGTTATTATAAAGCCATGACAGATAATAATAGTGTACCGACAGGTCGTTATAATCGTTAAGCATAGCTTTAATGTCAGATTCATTATTATCGAACAGCATCAACCTGAACGACGCGGCCGTGGGTTTTAATTCGGCGGTCGGTATCGGTTCGCGCGTTTTTCTGACTTCGAGCGACTTCATGAGTTCACTCGTTCTTTTAAGTTCGAACGCGGCGAAATCATTTTCGAATTTCTCGAATATGGTCTTTCCATATTTTTTAAGAAGCGACAGCGGAATGAAGATATCGCCCTTTACCTCGCAGTCGAGGCCGCGCTCGGCCAGGTAAAACTTATCGTGGTTGAACGCCAGAAAGGTCTTCTGGACGCTTTCCGGGCCGAGCGGCTGTTTCTCGGCCTTGTAGACCTGGATGTCGTCGAGTTTGTAGCGGAACCGCTCCGTCATGCAGTAAACATCGCAAACTATTCCGGCTTCGCTGAATTTGACGTCGATTTCAACCGCGCGTTTGGATGAATCGGCCGCCGGCTTCGGCTCCGCGCTGTCAGGCGCCTTGATGCTCTTTATAGACGATGCCGCCTGCGAATGGGTGATATATATCTTGCGCGGAAGATAGTGCGTCAGATCGACCAGTTCATCGGTCTTTTTGATCTGGCGGAACCCCACCGTCACGGTTTCGCGGTCCGGGGCGTCAAAAACATTCTTGCCGTCCTTTAACTTGATTGAATCGATCTTAACGGATACGCGCTCATAGCCGTCGCTTTCGAACTCGAGCAGGTCGCTTTTATTGAAACCGGCCTTGAAAGAGGCTTTTATAATATTGAGCGCGGGGTTGAACTCGCTGACCTTGTCCGAAATTAAAAGGCCGTTATTGGCGTTGCGCTCGCTGAATATGATGTCGGCTTTAGCGCGCCCGGCGAGGTAGCCGCCGGTCAGTTTGCGGTTGTAGGTCATTGCGGCCTTTTGCGTGAGACGGTCCGCTGCGGCCTGATCGTATTTGCCGCTGTAGATAAGGTCGATGGCCTCCCTGAAAACGGAGGTCACGTTATAGATATAAGCCTCACTGCGGTTGCGGCCCTCTATCTTGAAACTCGAGACGCCCATGTCGTAAAGTTTTTTCAGGTGCGGCAGGGCGCAGTAATCCTTCGTCGACAGGAAAAATTTTTCATTCTCGTTCCTGTCCATATATTTCAGCCTGCACATCTGAGTGCAGACTCCGCGGTTGCCGGAACGGTTGTTGTTGAACGAGCTCATATAGCATACGCCCGAAACGGCCGAACAGAGCGCGCCATAGACGAAGGTTTCGATATCGGCGATCTTCTTCGAGCAGATGGCCTCGATCTCCGCAAGTTCGCACTCGCGCGATAAAATAACGCGCTCGACGCCGAGTTTTTTGACGCGCTCGACCGCCGCGGCGTTGTGCAGGTTCATCTGAGTGGACGCGTGGATCCTGACGTCGCGGAACGCGCCGGTCACCAGCTCTATCATGCCGAAATCCTGCATTATGAGCGCGTCGGCGCCGGCGTTGAGCGCGCGGCCGACCGAGGCTATAAAATCGCTGACCTCGGCGTCTTTTATGATCGTGTTGACGGTGAGATATACTTTTTTGCGGTTCTGACGGGCGAGTTTAGTAACTTTTTCAAGGTCTTCGTCGGTGAAATTATCGGCCATCCTGCGAGCGCCGTAATTTTTAAGGCCTATGTAAATTGCGTCGCATCCGCCGGCTATCGCGGCTTTCGCCGATTCAAAATTGCCGGCGCCGCTAAGCAGTTCGACGTATCGATTCATGCAGCTCCCTTATTTCATTCATAATTTTATCGGTCATTAAATTATATACCTCGCGCTCGTCTTCAACTTCTGAACCGAGCCGCGAATACAGTTCGTCGAAAAAAATAGGCTTTCCGATCTTTATTTTAACTTTCGATAATCTTGGTAAATACGCTCTTTTAGGCAATATCTCGTGCGAGCCCCATATCGCCGAGGGCACCACGACCGCCTTCGTCTTGCACGCTATCATCGCGCAGCCTGGTTTTCCGGGAAGCAGCTCGCCCGTCGCCGAGCGAGTACCTTCCAGAAAGATGCACAGCACCTGGCCTTTATTTATATAATCGATCGCACTGCGTATGGCGCGCGAATCAGCCGCCGACCGGTTGACGCTTAACTGGCCGCATTTGCGGATGCACCAGCCGAGAACGGGCACCCTGAAAAGCGAGTTTTTGGCCAGAAATCTTATATTGACGGCCTGAACCAACATATATAAAACAGGATCCAGATTCGAAATGTGGTTCGACGCGAATACAGCGCCGGTTTTACTTTTAACAAGATATTCGAGATTCTCTTCACCTTCTATTTCATACCTGATGAAAAAAACGGCGAATAAAAACCGCAAAACATACCTGTATATGGCAAAATAAATGTCGGCTGTCCTCATGGCTCCGGTTCCGTATAAATTTTTACTTTATTATCACATAACTCCGCGCGGCCGCAAACATTTAAATGCCGCCCGACCGGTACGGTCGTTTATAAATTGAATTCCTTTTTGGCAAGTTCCACTATATGCGAAACCACCTGGTCCGCGTTCATGCCGGTCGAATCGACCAGTGCCGCGTCCGCCACTTTAACCAGCGGCGCCACCGGACGTTTTTCGTCCATTTCGTCGCGCTTTACAACATCGGCGAGTATGTCGTTAAGATCGGCGCGGTCGCCCTTCGCGATCAGTTCGTCGTAACGGCGCTTTGCGCGTATCTTCGCGTCGGCGGTCAAAAACACCTTCAGCTTCGAATCGGGTAGAACACAGCTGGCTATGTCGCGGCCGTCCATGACCACTTTATTTTTCAGCGCGAACCCGCGCAGACGCTCGTTGACCTTCTCGCGCACCTCGACATTGGTCGCAACACGCGGCACGAAGTTGGATATCTGCTGGGTCCTTATCTTCGAACTGACGTCGACCGAATCGAGCAGGACAATAAAATTAAGCGCCGCGTCGATCCTGAAATCGATATCGAATTTCGCAAGTTCAGTTTTCAAAAGTTGCCTGTCGCTGATGGCTTTTTCGGCGCCGTCGCCGTATTTTTCAACGAAATAAAGCGCCGCCGTACGGTATATCGCGCCTGAATCGACGTAGGCGAACTTCAATATCTCCGCGACACGCTTTGCTACCGTCGATTTTCCGGCGCCCGCAGGACCGTCTATCGCTATGCTGTTGGTTTTCGCTGCCAATTTTCTCACTCCCGGTTTATTAATGCTGGGGTGGACGGGGGAAAAGAAAGGGGCAATGCCCCTCTCTTTTCCCCCGTGGCCCCCTATTCTCTCCCGAAATTGCCTGACGCTTTATGTTTAGCTGGTATTAACTTTTTCGGTCTCGCCTTTAATCCAATATGGCTGATATTATGGCTGATACCAAGCTAAAGTTAAAGTTATTTCTCGCCTTAAATTTTTGTCTTGACTAGTGCTGGTTTTGCATAAGCGCGCACGCGCGCTTATGCGTAGCAATAATGGCCCTACAGCAGGTAAATTTTCTTGCTTACGGTAAAGATTAAGATAATTCAGGACTTTTCCGCTCTACCATAAATAAAGATCTTCAATAATTAAAAACTTTTGTCAGACAATAAAAAAATCTGCTTTTATCAATTACAGACACATTATAATACCATTTTATAATCTTTTTTACAATATTTTTTATCGCGGTTACGAATAAATCATACTAATAAAGTTTTTTAGATAATTAAAAAGAATAAAGCGAAAAATTATACCGAATGAATAAAAAGTGGAGGCAGGCAATAAAATTCCGGCACAAAACCAAAAGAAGCCACGGCAGAGGCAGCGACCTTCGCCCGCCATAAAAGTCTGTGGAACAGACTTTTATGGCGATGCTGCAAATCCGCGAAGTAAGCATACGCAGTATGCGCTTCGCGGATTTAAGGATTTTGAACATTCAGACAAAATTTTAATAAAAAAGCATTAAACAACAAGCAACAAGAGAAAAGCGATAATAAACGCCAAATAAAGTTGAAGTAAAAAGAAGTTGAAAAGTAGAGTAAAATTAAATAAAATAAAAATAAAGGCAGGAAAGAAAAACCGGAACACAACTATATTAAAGCGCCAGGCAAATCAGGGATAGATGGGGGTTCATAAGGGGGAAGAAAGGGCTATCAGTCCTTTCTTCCCCCTTATCCAATATTTCGGCGGGGATAAAAAAAATCGTCATTCGATATGAAATTTAAATCCAAGTTTTTTAAGTTCGCGGAAAAAGTTAGCGTTCGAGACTGCGGCGCATTCGCAGTTATTGACGCTGAAGTCGTCGCCGGCGACGAGGCCGGCTATGATGAGGGTCATGGCCATTCGGTGATCGTTATGCGATTCGAGCGCGGCGCCTTTGAGTTTTTTAACGCCGCGGATGACAAGCGCGTTGTTTTTGATCGCGGCGCGGGCGCCCATTTTATTAAGTTCGCCCGCTATGGCGGTTAATCTGTCGGTTTCCTTGACGCGCAGTTCGGCGAGGCCGCGGATGACGCTTTCGCCGCCGGCAAGCGAGAGCACCAGCGCCAGCAGTGGGATCTCGTCGATCATCGATATGACGCGGGCCGGCGAGTCGATCATCTGCGGCGATATCGGCGAGTAGCCGCCGTAGTGAACTTCAATATCGGCGGCGGTTTCGACAAAGCCGCGCCCGCCGAAGTTAGTGTATATCATATCGAATCCGGAGTCGAAGAGGCATTCGAAGAAAGCGTTACGAGTGTTGTTGATGAGTACGGACGGCAGTTTGATATAGAGCCGTTTCGAGTGAACCGCCTGAAATAGCGCGTCGAGCGTAATGTAAAAAGCGGCGGTGGACGGGTCGTTCGGGATTTTAATATCGGCGGCGCTAACTTTCTGACGGCCGGGTATGGTTATTCGGGAGCCGCCGTCCTTGAGGATTGTTTTTTTTAGTTTGACGCCGAATTGCGGCGCCAAAAGCTCGCTATGGTCGCGCGTGGGGTATTTTTCGAATATTTCGGTCCTGCCTGACGCGCCGAGCGCGGCGAATATAAGCGCCGCCTTCACCTGCGCGCTGTTATGGGTATTATCGTGTTTCGCGCCGCTGAGTTTCGCGCCTGTGATAGCCGCGGGAAGGCGATCACCGGAGCGCAGAGCGATTCGCGCTCCCATCTTTTCGAGAGGCGCCGCTGCGCGGAGCATGGGGCGTTCAACGAGCGACGCGTCGCCTGTCAGAATAAAGCGCGCGCCGGAAGCGCCTGCGAGGGAGCCCATCAGAAGGCGCGCGGTGGTGCCTGAATTAGCGCAGTCGATCGGCCCGGCGGGTTCATTGAAGTCGCCGCAGCAGCCTTCGATAGTGATAGTTTTGGATCTGGCGTCATATTTATGACCGACGCCGAGCGAAGCGAGCGCGGCCATGGTGGCGCGGCAGTCGAGCGAAAGCGAAGGGTTGCGGATATATGAAGTCCCGCGTGCGAGCGCGGCGAATATAAGCGCGCGGTGCGTGACCGATTTATCGCCGCCGGCGGCGATGCGTTTGACGGGACGGGCGGCGGCTATGTCCGATATGTCGTTCTCTTTTTTGAAATATTTAAAAACGGCCATGGCTAATCCTTTTCAGCCGGCCTGAATTTGATGTCAGCATCGTTCAGGCTGGCAATAATTTTGTGGAAAAGCTCATCGTAATCGTCTGCGACATTGGCGACGACCGTTGATTTATAGCGGCCTTCGCGCCGTGCGGCGTCCGTTTTATCGCCGGCCTCGACGGTAGTGACGACGGCCACGTCCTCGTAGGATTCAAGTATCATGGCAAGATACATTATTTTATCGGGCGGCATTTCGAAGACGTACTTCATCAGTCGCAGTTACGCTCCCTTATAAGATCGCTCTCTCCGGGCGCAATATTGGTTTGAGACGCCAGGGAAATGATGACCTCGTTGGGATTAACGGCTTTAGGCTTAATTTCGCCATCGGGCGTTTTCATCATAGAGATCTCGGCGGGAAATATACCTTCGTTAGTGACAAATTCGTAGGTCCTGCCGGCGGTGATATTATTTTTGACCGATATCAGAAATTCATCGGCCGCTAGGCGGCTTTTAACGACACCGACCAGCCTGTATGTTTTAATGTAATCGGACGATTCGTAGTTATGACTCGACGCGCCCGCCCTGTCGAGGTAAAAACCGGTGATATAGCCGCGGTTCGATATCGAATTGAGCATATCGTAAATTTCAGGCGCAGGCTTGAACTCACGGCCGCCGAGGAGCGCGTCGTAAAAGGCGTCGAACGCTTTTCTGTAGGCTAATGTGACAAGGCCGACATAATGCGGCCCTTTGATGCGGCCTTCGATCTTGAAGGCGGTGATGCCGGCATTATAGAGGCGCGGCAGCAACTCGAGCGCCATAAGATCGCGCGAATTGAAAATGTAGGCGCCGCGGCCCTCGAAGTCTTCGGCGACAGGCATATATTCGCCGGGCCGCTTTTCCTCGACTATATGATATTTCCAGCGGCATGCCTGAGCGCACGCTCCGTCGTTGGCGCCGCGCGCCGCGAGAAAATTAGACAGCAGGCAGCGGCCCGAATATGAAACGCACATCGCGCCATGGATAAAGGCTTCGAGCGAAATATCGGCGAAACGCGGGAATTTTTCAATTTCAGCGAGCGAGCATTCACGGGCGAGATTGACGCGTGCGACGCCGTTTGCTCGGTAGAATTCGATCGCGCGCGAGTTGGCGGCGGACGCCTGCGTGGAAAGGTGCAGTCTCGGTTTGATTCCGAGGCGGCGCGCCGCGCTTAAAACAGCCATATCCGAAAAAATAACGGCATCGGCATTAATAGAATCTAAAAATAAAAGATAGTCGTCGAGATCGTCCAGCCTGTCTTCGTGCATGATAGCGTTGACGGTAATGTAAATTTTACGGCCGAGTTTATGAAGGTAATCCGCGGCATAAGCGAGTTCGTCGCGCGAAAAATTCCTGCCCTTGGCGCGCAGTGAAAAATCCGAAGCGCCGCAGTAGATGGAATCGGCGCCAAAATGGGCCGCCACTTTGAGTTTTTCCATATCACCCGCGCCGACGACAAGTTCCGGCTTCTTAACGGCCGGCGCTTTATCGCCGCAGGAATTCATAGCGGTTGCGACGCCGTTTTTATTATCTGAATTCGTGTTCATTTATCTACCGGCTTTCATGTTGAAATCGTCCAAATATTTCTGCAGCAGTATTTTCGCGGCAAGCCCGTCGACTATGTTTTTCCGCTTTTTACGCGAAATATTGGCCTCGATCAAAACCTTGTGTGAGGCGACCGTCGTGAACGTTTCGTCAAAATAATCTATTCTGAGCGCGCCGTCGGCGTTACGAGCTTCGAGCGCGGCGCCGAACTTTCTGGCATGGACGCACATCTCACCCTCTTCGCCGCGGCTGTTAAGAGCCAGACCGATTATCACGTTAGTTACTTCTTCGCTCCGGCAGACGCCGCTGATGAAAGATACCGAAGCGGAGTCATTCGGTATTGTTTTTGAAAATCCCGCTATCATGGCGGTCCTGTCTGAAATTGAATAGCCTATTCTTTTGAGGCCGAAGTCTATAGCCATAAAACGCATTGCCTGATTATAACAGATTGAGCACTTTTTGTCAATTTTCAATACCCGACAATTAAACTCTCACATCGGCAAATAATACGACATAAAAAAAATCAATATTGCTTGATTTTTAATTAATGATTTAGTATAATAAAAAAAGGTGATTGAAACTATCCACCGCGCGCACATTGGAAAGGGGCCGGCGAAATGCAGAAAACGAAGTCAAACAACCGTAAACAACTGACAAAGGGCCAGGTTTACTTCGATACGCTGATCGATATCAACTATAAATTACTAAAGTTCGACAACGCCGGATTTTATGACGACATCCTCAAATCCCTCGCTTGCGCCACCAATTCGTGCGGATCGTATTTCTTCGAAGCCGCCGAAACATCCCCGAAGAACTGCCTTACCTTAAGGGCCGGCTGGAATGAGAACACCGCCGACGTTTCAGAAGGCGCGCGGCTTGAACTTCTTTCCGAGCAGTGCCTTATCCGCCTCAGCAAGGGCAAAACTATTCACAAAAAACTATCGAAATTAAAAAAAGACGAGTGGGCGCAATTCAGCGCTCAAAATATACTCTCATGCATCGCCGTACCGGTTATAAACGATGAAAACTACCACGGCTATCTTCGTTTCGATTCCGCCTCCGGCGAAGAAAATTATCTGACGGCCGACGTCAACTTTTTAAAGTCCGCGGCAAATCTGATCGCCATTTCCATCGAGTACAAGAACTCGTACGACAGGCTTCAGACCTCTCATTACGAGCTCAGGAACCTGTTTTACGACAAGATCAACCAGCTCGAAAAGCTCAGTAAAACCATTAAAAACAACAGGCCGGAAGCTCCGCCCGAAACAATTCCTTCCCGCCAGAATTCATACTTCACGCAATTTTTCAACAACACTCGCGAGATCGTTTACATAACCGATCTGGACGGCAAATTCCTATCCATAAACAGTTTCGTGGAAAATATTACCGGCTTCAAACGCGAAGAGATAATATCGAAGAGCGTCTTCGACTTCATACTGCCCGAATATGCGCCTATTTATTCTAAAATGCTTGAAATGACAAGGGCCGGGCTTTTAAACCACGCCAATTACGAGATCAAGTTCAAAACGAAAAGCGGCGAAACGGTCTTTCTGGAGATCAATAACTACTCCATCGGCGTATCGAGTGAAAAGCCCTGCGAAATATTGGGCGTGGCCCGAAACGTATCCGAGATCAGAAATACCGAGAATAAACTCCGCAGGCTTAAAGCCGATTTTTACGGCGTCCTGGACAGTTCCACCGATGCCATAATGTCTTTCAAGCCGGTGTTCGACGACAAAAAGAAAATAATCGATTTCGAATGGGTGCTGCTCAACAGCGCGGCCGAAAAACTCTTCGATAAAAAAAGCGCCGAACTCATCGGCCGCAGTATGCTTGAAAATCTTGACAACAACAGCATCGAAAGCCTGTTCGACAGGTTCGTTCACACTTATGAAAACTCGATCCCGCTTTACTACGAACATAACTATAAATATAAAGACATGAACCTCTGGCTGCGCGTTTCGGCGGTCCGGCACAACGACAGTCTCGTGATGAATTTAAGCGACGTCACCTATCAGAAGCAGTCCGAAAAAGAGCTGCAGCAGCAGCTCAACTTCAACGAAGTCCTGCTGGACAGCCTTCCGTATCCCGCGCTTCTGATAGACAAAAACAGACGGATACTCGCCTTCAACCAGATCGCCGGCGATATCGGCGCGCGCTACGACGAAGACTGCTGGAAGCTTTTCGGCCACGACGAAACCTTCCGTAACAAAATAACGCACGAAACCAGTTCCTGCTTTTTCTGCAACGCCGACACGTGCCTTGAAACCGGCTCATCGGTAAGGTCTTTCGAACACCGTCAGGAATCGAATTACTGGCAGATGAATCTTCTGCACGTTTACGACGATTTATTCCTGTATTTCGCCATCGACACGACCGAAACCAAGAAAATGCTGACGCAGATCGAATACGCCGACGAAAAGGTCCGCAAAAGCGACAGCCTGAAAAGGCAGTTCCTTTGCAACATGAGCCACGAGCTGCGCACGCCGATGAATATAATCATCGGCTTCGCCGAACTGCTCAGCGAAACAACACTCGAAGGCGAGCAGAGCGAATTTCTCCGGCAGATAAAAACGAGCAGCCTCAACCTTCTGACCATAATAAACGATATAATCGATTTTTCGAATATAGAGGCTGAAAGGCTCGAGATCAACAACGCCGAATTCAGCCTGCTCGAGCTCGTAAACGAGATCGTCGAAAAAAGCGCCGCGGGCTGCGCCGCTAAAAACCTTAATTTAAAGCTGCAATTCGACCCGAACATAAATTTCAACGTGATAAGCGACGCCGACAGGCTCAAACAGGTTCTGTTAAATCTTTTAAACAACGCCGTAAAATTCACCGAACACGGCAGTATAAATTTAAACGTCGCTTTAGATACGCTTATGCAATCAGAAGACCGGGCGCACGTCAAATTCGAAATCATTGACGAAGGCATCGGCATCGACGAAGAAAAGCAAAAGGAATTATTCTCGCCGTTCATACAGGCCGACGCATCTCTAACCCGCCGCTATGGCGGAACGGGCCTCGGCCTTACGATATCTAACCATCTGGTAAGACTTCTGGGAAGCAATAAGATCTTCTGTGAAAGCCATCCCGGAAAAGGCAGCAATTTTTATTTCATGATCAATTTTCTTAAAGGCAGAATGCTCTAGACCCGAAAAGTTTTTAATGAACAGTTATACTTTTTCAGCCGCGCGCGCCGCGAAGCTTTTGAGCTCGTCCGCCGCGGCTTTCGTCATTTTAAGGTAGGCGCAGAATGATATCGCCGGCGGCTTGCTAAGCTCGAGCGTCATTATATCGATCTTATTGTTTAAAAGTTCCGAGACACTTCTCCAGTCGATCTTCGAATGGATGAGACTCATGGGTATCGCGTGAAATTCTCCGCAGGACTGGTTATAATTGTCGGAAAGGTGCACGGCGATAACGCGGCCTATTATTTTTTCGAGGAATTCGTGGGCGCTGTAATCGTAGGCGGCGTGGCATGAATCGAAACAGACGCCGGTTTCGACCCCGCAGGACGCAGCGGCGAGGTCCGCGACGAAAAGTATGTCTTCTACGGTAGCGGCGAAGTGTGAGCTGAGCATATTTTCGAACGCCAGCCGGAAACGCCGGTCGGTTCCGAACAGCGCGCCGGTCGCTTTAATCCCTTTTTCTATGGCGGCCTTCTGGCCGGCGTAAGGTATTTTATCGGTGTTTATGCCTGGATGGAAAACCAGCGTAAGCGGCTTCAGGCAGCTGGCTTCAATTGCGCCAATGAGCGTTTCGACGGTGCGGGCGTAACTTTTAACGGCGCTCGCCCGCGCGCTTTTCGACGGGCTCGACAGCGGATATAAATAAGGCATGTGCACGCTGGAAACGGTGAGCGGCGGTCCTGAATTTTTGAGGCCTTCCGCGACCGATGAGGCGAATCGGACGGTCAGGTGATTAAAAAGATTGTGCGCGTCGAGTTCGATCAGATCGAAACCGGCGGCGGCGATGACGCCGAAACAGCCGGCGGCGGCGGTTGAAGCACTTTTCCAGAACATCGAAGTTGATATTGCGGTTTTCATAACAAGCCTTTTAAGACAGCGCCGGTTTAATAAGCGTCGTAATCCGCCTTGAAGGCCTTATTCAGCGACCACGACGCCAGGCCGTAGTTGGTCAGGCCCTGCGGGTCTTCGAAATTGGTGAGCGCCGAGTCGTACATCTTGCGGCGCAGGTTCGGCCAGTAAACCTGGCCGGTCATAGGCGGCAGCACGTTATTTTCGCGCAGGAATATCTCGGAGCCGAGGAGCCTGAATATGCCTGTGACCTGAGTGATGTACTGCCTGTAGCCGCAGTTGGGCAGATAACGGTTGCCAAGCTCGTTATAAATGGCCTGCGGAGTGTTGCCCACGTGCCACATCGAATCGCCGCGGCGCAGATCGGACGTTATAATTCGCGCGTTGATAGTTATTTCGGGCATATAAAGGCGGTCGAACTCAAACTCATTCGGCGTCGGCTTCTTGAACTGGCAGTATTCTTTTTTATTGATTACTCCCGCATTGAATATTATTCCCGTCTCGTGGTAGAGCCGCCCGGTCAGCGAGGCCTTGCTGGAAGGTTTCGTGGCATCGGTCGCGTCGGAAATGATATCGGGGCCCGCCATGGCGACGCTCGTGTGGTTGGCCCACATACAGTCGGGCTTTATCGTGCTGATCTTTTCGTATAAGGCGTCGACGAGGGCCGCCCGGGCGATCACGTCGAGTTTTCCGAGTGAAGCCGGGTTGTTTATTATCTCGAGAAAATTTTTAGTCTGGAAATTCGCAGGATTAGTCACGTCGTGGACCTTGAACTGCGTCTGCTCGATGAAGTCTTTGCCGGTGACGGCGGGCGTACCACCGGCGAAAAGCGAATCGAGGTAGGTCATTAGCGCCGCGCTCGTTGTGTCGGCGCAAAACGCCGTCAGCGATGCAGCGGACGCTACCGCGCCCCATTTATCGGCGGTATCGGCTTTCTTCAAAATCGAGCCGGGCTTACCGTCGAGAATATAATCGACCGTAATATTTGAAACATCGATTTTATTGCCGTTCATTTTGAATTTCATTATTTTGTCGTAAACATCTTTTTTGTCGGTAGCGCCGCCGTCGCCGGCCAGCTTTACGCAAAGCTGCCATTCAAGGAAAGGCTTGAGTTCGTTTTCGAAGACCATGTCGGGCCGGGTATAATCGTACCAGACCTTCGCGTTCGAAAACACCGTTACGCGGTGGCGGTAAAGGCCTTTTTGAGAGTTGATATTGGCGGTGCGGAAGGCGGTGTCTTCGTCGAGATATTTCTGCGCGTTGATCGGATTCGCCTGGTATTCGAAAAATGTGGCGTCGGCGTAATTCTGGAACACGTCGGTTGCCTGGTTAAGATCGCCGCAGATGTAGATGTCTTTATTCGACGCGATAACCACGTCGCGCGACGGATTTCCGCGGACGCGCAGCGGCACTTCGGAAAATATGACGCCGTTGAACGTGGGCGAATCGATCTTGGCGAGCATATTGGCGTCGATATTTGAAGCGCGGTACTGGCCGGCGAAGAATTGAAGGTTGAATCCCGGGTCGCCTGTCGTTTTAGCGCGTGACGATATGTCGGCGCCGAAATCGACGTAGCGCATATCAGTCGTGTCGACGGGCTGGCCGTCCTTTATTTTATAAGGGTTGTCGAATTTAAACGGATTGGCCGGATCGTCGTTTGCAACGCCGATATCGCTGCCGGGCGCCGCTATGTATATTCCGTCTTTTTTAGCCAGGGTTTTGTATTTGTTCAAAAAGTTTCTCGCGCTGATTATCGGAAGGTCGCGGCCGCCATGCTGCGAGTCTTTCAATACACCGTTTACAGTGTTGAAGTTGGCGTTCCAGCCGGGCGCGCGGTTGATCTGGCTGATGCTGGCTATCTCGCCGCCCTGCGCCGGCGCGATGAGGTTCTTCGACGAATTGGCGGTCCTGTCGAGCTGCGTCGTGTTCAATACGACGCGGTTGTCGAACGTGTATATTTCGCCGGTCGAACCGGTCATTATATCGGTCATATCTTTGAATTCGAGCTGCGGGCCGCCGTTGACCGTGCCTAAGAACACGAACTGCTTGCCGTAAAGCGTGCCGATGCGAAAATGGTTGGCAGCGTCCGGCAGGACGCTGTTTGAAACACCCAGCACCATATCGAGAAAATCGCCGTCATAGACCAGGAACTCTGACAGGTTGCGGGCCTCGACGACGGTCGATACCTTAACGTAAGTATTGACGTAGCAGCCGAGCGACTCTATTTTATAAAACATATTGCTTTCGTTGACGGCCTTCGTGTCGGGATTGTCTTTCGCGGGCAATAATCCGCAGCGGACCTTGAATTCGCCCAGCTGGCCGAATTTTCCGGTGGCCGTTCCATTCGCGCCGTCGAAGGACGCGAGAATCCCTGCCGGCTGAACGACGTTATTATGCGCGATCGCCGCGCCCCATGAAAGCGTGGCGTCATTATTGATATTGTGCGTTTTCCAGCTGACGGCGTTGCCGCGAAGCTCCGCTATGGCGCATGAAATTCCGGCTTCCGCGACGCAGGTGGCGGCGTAGAAGCGGGCGATCTCGTCGGTCATGGCGATCTGCGCCACCCTGTACTGATGGAAAGCGTAAGCCAGGCCAACGATTATTATACCCGCGAACATCACCAGCGGAAAAAACATCGCGCGCCTTGCGCGCAGCATAATGAAAAACTTTTCGCGAAGCAACCTGTTTATCATAATTATCTTTCACCGGCCTTTAATACTTTACTCAGAGCTGACAGCCCCTTACCGCAACCGCCGTCTTGAATTCGATCGGATAGCCTTTTACGGCCTGATTGGTCGACGCGGTCGGAACTATCATTTTCAGGTTAATATAAACGGTTTTAGGGCCGGCGCCGTATATTTTCGGGGCGCCTGCCGCCACCTGGGTTTCGCCTTCTATGCGGTAAAACAGCAGCTCGGCTATATTCATGGCCACCGTTTCTTCCGGGTTATTGCCTTCCTTGCGCAGCAGTTTGTAATCGCTGGAACCGGCTATAGGCTCAACTTTATAGGTTATCGTCTCCTCGGTATAAGCGACATGTTTCGACGGGCCCGAAGGGGTCTGAGTGAAATCGGGCTTCTGCTTCACTATCTCGATCTTCTGCGTCTCTGGGCTCACCGTGAGGGCCGCGATCTTGTCCTGAGTTATCAGCGCCGGCGAGTCGGGTTTTATGTAGCTGGCCTCTTTAATATCGCGCGTGAGACGCATTATGATCTTCTGCGCCCGCTGATGGTAGTCCATCATTTTAGTGCCCGTCTCGGACATCTTGACCGTGCCGCGGAATAGATAAAACGCCCCGCCGGCCAGAACCGCAATAATAGTTACGGCAGTCAGCACCTCGATGGCGGTAAAAGCCATTTTACTAAAAATTGTTGATCTTTTTAAAATTTTATTTATCATAAGCACATACAACCCCGTTCAATTTATTGCGTTTTCGTTACACATGTGGCTACGCGATACGATAATGTCTTGTTGTCTTCCGTCTTCCACTTGATCTCGAGTTCGACCGCCTTCAGGCTCAGCGGAAGGCCGGAAGACCCCGTCACGTCGGTTATCGTCACTTTTCTTTCGAAATCTATTTTGCCGATCTTGACGATGTGCTGATACTGCGGCGAAGTGGCCGTGCCGTTGATATAGGCCTCTATAGACTCGTTGGCGGCGTCGGCATCGTCGATCTTGTCGAACGGGAAATTTTTGATCGACTCGACGGTCTCCTGCGCCACCAGCACGGCAGCCGAATAATCGCGCGTGCGGCCGATAGTGCCCATTTCAGCCGTGAACAAAGAAAATGTGTAAATAAGCATGTAGCCGAGAATGACAATGCCGATAAGCATCTCAGGTATTGAGACACCCCTGTTTTTAAGCGCGGCGCCCGAACGGACGACGCGCACACCGGATAAATTAAATGGAAAAATCATAAAAACACCTTTTATCAAAAAAAATATCAACAATCATAAAATTTTAAGATAATATCATAATATTATAAAAATATGCTATATATTTGGATTATAACAAAAATAACCAATAGTGTCAACAAATTATCGGCATAGTTAAACCCTTCATAAGTATCGGCCGGACGGGATAAGGGGAGAGGAAGGACCAATGGCCCTTCCTCTCCCCTTATAAACCCCTCACTATTCCTGATATTAAATCATCGCAGCTGCGCTGCGATGATTTGTTGCATCGCCGGAAAAATCCGCTGCGCGGACTTTTCCGGCGGGCGGAGGCTGCTGCCGCGGTCCTGGCCTTTGATAGTTTGGCGCCAATAAGTTCTGTCCTGAAAGCTTTTCTATAATTTATCAGTTTTCAAAGGATTTTTAAAAATCAGAACTATTAATAAAAAACAAGCAAAACAAAAAATGCTTTTATTTTGGTATTATTTACCGTGAGCTGTGGTGCTGATAAACCCGGATGCCATAATCGAGTAGGAGGCTGGCCATTAATTGGCCAGCCGTCCTCTCACACCACCGGACGTGCCGTTCGGCATCCGGCGGTTCGTTAGAGATTCCG
>MGFH01000240.1 GCA_001791795.1 Candidatus Wallbacteria bacterium GWC2_49_35 | reverse complement strand
CGTCCGCGAAATGGTAAACTCGATACTTCTCGAAGACGGCCACCAGAGAGAAATGAAACAGCACTCGAACCTTTCCATCCCTCTCTACGACGTTAAAAAGATCATAGAAGACAGAAACACCGAAAACAGCAATCTCACGCTTTCGCCGGAATCGATCAATCTCACGCTCGCCGGCCAGATCTTAAAACAGTACGCCCTGAAGGAAGTATTTCCTCCCGAGGTTTCCGAGGCCCATCTTAAAGGCGACATACATCTGCACGACCTCGATTTCATCAACAGGCCTTACTGCAGCGGTAACAGCGTCGAGTACGTCAAAAAATACGGCCTGCGCCTTCCGGGCATCAAAACCCAGTCGAAACCCGCCCAGCACGCTCTGACGCTCGTCAATCACCTTTCGTGCTTCGCAAACTACCTGCAGGGATTATTCGCCGGCGCCATAGGCTTCGACGCCGTCAACATGTTCTTCGCACCCTTTACTGAATCTCTCGACGACGATGGGCTCATACAGTGCGCCCAGCACCTGCTTTACTCGTTCGCCCAGCTCGCCGGCGGCCGCGGCGGCCAGACGGCTTTCGTCGATTTCAATGTTTATCTCAACGTTCCCGAGCATTTTAAAAACACGCCCGTCATCGCTCCCGGCGGCAAATATAACGGCAAGACCTACTCCGATTACGAAAACGAGACCCGCCGCTTTTTAAACGCCATATTCGACGTATTGTTCGAAGGCGACGCTAACCACGCCAACATAGCCTTCCCGAAAATATTGATGCACGTCAACAACCAGACGTTCGCCAACGACGATCCGCTTTACATGAAGGCCTGCAAGCTCAACTCCAAGCGCGGCAGCGTATATATTTTATACGACCGCGGCGAGAGCATCAAAATAGCCCAGTGCTGCAGGCTGCAGATAGGCCTCACCAAAGAAGAAGCCGAACGAATGATGGTCGCCCCCGAAGAAATGCGCTTCAGCGCCTGGCAGAACATCACGCTGAATCTCCCGCGTATCGCCTATAAGAACAAAGACATGGAAGGCGTATATAAAGAGATCGACAGGCTCGTCGAAGTCACGATGAAGGGCCATATAGCGAAAAAAGAATATATCGAAAAGATACTAGACATGGGCACCAAAGGCTGCCTCTCGTTCCTCACGCGCGGCATGGACGGCAAGCCCTACCTGCGCCGCGAAGAGGCGAAATTCCTCGTCGGCATGATAGGCCTCAACGAAATGGTGCAGTGCCTTTCCGGCTCACAGCTGCATGAAAATGACGACGCGCTGTTCATGGGTCTTAAAATAATAGCATATTTGCATAACAGCGTCAACCGCCTGTCGAAAAAATACGGCGTTACCTGCATGCTCGAACAGACGCCCGCCGAGGGCCTGGGCCTGCGCGCGGCGCTTCTGGACATCAGATACTTCCCCGAATCGCTTAAATATATCCGCGGCAACATAAAAACCGGCGACGTTTATTACACGAATTCCGTTCATTTCGCCTACGACAGCGGCGTCGACATATTTACACGCATCGAAAAACAGTCGAAATTCGACCCGATGATACAGGCTGGAACTATCATCCACAACTGGTTCGGCGAATCCGAACCCGACTACCGCGCTCTCGCATCGCTTTACAAGAACGTGTTTCTGCACACCGCCGCCGTTCAGACCGCCGACAGCCCCGATATGACCGTCTGCTGCGACTGCGGAACGATGCACAGGGGTTTCCACGACAGCTGCCCGAAATGCGCGTCGAAAAACATTTACTGCGAAACCCGCGTTACCGGATATTTTTCGCAGACCAGCGGCTGGACGAAGGGTAAACTCGCCGAACTCAAAGACCGCACCAAGGTAAACCTCGAAATGCGCCGCTACATAATGTCCGGCTTCAACGCCACCGAAGAGAAGGTTTATTTCTTCGGAAAACAAAACTGCCCGAAATGCGACGAGCTGAAAAAACACATACAGCAGAGTGAAAATAAAGACAGAATAACCATGGTCGACACCAAAGACAACGAAGGCCTCGCGCTCGCCTGCTACTACAATGTAAGCGAACTGCCGGTAATGCTCAAAGCCCGCGGCGGCGAAATAATATCTAAAACCGAACTGAAAGGGAGCTTCTTAAAGTGGATGAAACAAAATGTCTAGAGATCGGCATTTACGGCTATCAGCCCTCCAGTTTCTGCGATTATCCGCATAAAAGCGCTTCGGTTTTCTTTACTTCGGGCTGCAATATGAGCTGTTCTTATTGCCACAATATAAATATCATGAACTCCGGACGTCTCCTGAGCCCGGAAGAAGTTTACAGCTGCCTCAGGCACGCCGTGACCAACAGACTCTCCGACGCCATAGTGGTGTCAGGGGGCGAACCGACCCTGCAGGGCGAGAACCTGAAGCACTTCCTGCGCTTTATAAGGCAGACCTGCTCCAAGTCGGTGAAGCTCGACACCAACGGCACCAATTACGGCCTGCTGAAGGAGATCTTCGAGGAAAAACTCGTCGATTTCGTCGCCATGGACGTCAAGGGCCGCTTCGACGGCTACGAAAAATTCTGCTACAGCTCCAATCCCGACCACCTTTACAAGACGGTCGACCTGATCCTTAAAAGCGGCGTGAAGCACGAATTCAGATGCACCGTGGGCGAAGAGTTCGATAAGAAGGACTTCCATTTCATAAATTCGTATTTTCCCGATATCAAACTCCAGCAGTACAGAAGCGTTAAAGTTAATTAAAAATTATCCTTATCAGGCTATATTCAAAAATATCAAAACAGGGACGCGGTTATTGGGACCGCGTCTTTGTTTTAGCGGCCCGCGAGCTGTTTTAAGCAATAAATACACAATAAATATTGACATATTTCAAACAAATTGATATAATTCACTTAATTTAGTGGGCGTGATCAGTGTCGGTTAATTTTTAGTTTTATCCGCGGCAGGTCTTCTTAATGACAATTTTTCCTTACTCACTCTTTATAACTATACACTATTCACTATACACTATGCACTAAAAAAGAAGGGTAGGTAGTTTTATATGCACGATATAAAAGGCGGAAGACACACTTTAGCGATACACGGAGGGCAGGTCGTCGATCCGCTCTATGGCGCGGTGTCCGTTCCCATATATCAGACCTCCACGTTCGCTTTTTTATCGGCCGAAGACGGCGCGGGAAAATTCGCCGGAGAGATCAAAGGCTATAAATACACCAGGCTCGGAAACCCGACCGTAAAGGCTCTTGAAGATTCGGTCGCGGTGCTCGAAAGCGGTTACGCCGGCCTCGCCACGGCGTCCGGCATGGCGGCCATCACGGCCGTTTATATGACATTCCTGTCGAAGGATTCGCACATCGTTTCCACCGACGCCGTATACGGTCCGTCGCGTCTGGTTATCGAAAAGCATTTTTCGCGCTACGGCGTTGAATCCACTTTCGTCGATACCTCCAACATCGAGCTTGTCAAAAAATCTATAAAGAAAAATACGAAGATGCTTTATATCGAAACGCCCGCCAATCCGACGATGTCGATCACCGATATAGCGGCGTGCGCTAAGATCGCCCAGGAACATAACCTCGTGCTCGTCGTCGATAATACCTTCATGGGCCCGCATCACCAGAGGCCTATCGAACTGGGCGCCGACGTGGTCGTGCATTCGATGACCAAATCACTGAACGGCCATTCGGATGTCGTGGCCGGCATGATAGTGACCAAAAATAAAGAATTATACAAGCAGATCCAGTCCGTGCATTTTTATACCGGCGGCACGATCGATCCGAACCAGGCGTGGCTCGTGCTGCGCGGCATTAAAACCATGCCGCTGCGCATCGAAAAAAGCTCCGAAAACGCCCTGGAAGTAGCCAAATTCCTCGAGCGGCACCCGAAGGTCAAATGGGTCAAATACCCCGGCCTTAAGTCGCACCCGCAGTACGAACTCGCCAAAAAACAGATGAGCGGCTTCGGCGCGATGATGTGCTTCGAGGTCGAAGGCGGAGTCGAAGGCGGCAAGACCGTTATGAATAACGTGAAGATCGCCACGCTGGCCGTTTCTCTCGGCGGCATCGAAAGCCTCATCCAGCATCCCGCCTCGATGACGCACGCCGGCGTTTCGAAAGAAAACCGCAGCGACTGCGGTATCACCGACGGCATGATTCGTTTTTCGGTCGGCTGCGAGGACTGCCGCGATATAATAAACGACCTCGACGGGGCTTTGAATAAAATAACCGCCGCGAAGTCCGGCGAAGCCAAAACGATGTCGAAATCGAAGAAGTAAAATATAATAAAACAGATGGCAGGGGCGCGGAATATCGTGCCCCTGCCGTCATAATATCGATAAAGCAAAAGGAGTGGTCCCATGATGAACACGTTCCGCGGTAAATATTCAATATCACTGTTATTTGTTTTGCTTACGGTTTTTATTTATTCGCTTGCCTGCTGCCCGGTGTCGTTCGCCGATGAAAGGCCTTACCAGAGCAAACATTTTACCGGAAACTACCACCCGAACTATTCCATGCCGCCGATCGATCATTCCGATTATTATATAAACGCTTCGAATATAGCCCGGATAAGCGTGCTGATAGACGGAACGCGGGTTAAAATATACAGCCACCGCGGCCAATATTTTATAGAAGGCCGCGAAGGCCGCGAATATACGCTTTTGATAACCAATCTCGCGAACCGCCGCATAAAGGTTTCGGCGGCCGTCGACGGCCTTGATGTAATAGACGGCCGCAGTGCCTCGTACGATAAGCCTGGCTATGTTCTCACCGCTTATTCCAACGTGAATATCAAAGGCTGGAGAATATCCGACCGTGAGGTCGCCTCGTTCAAATTCGGCCCGATATCCGAGTCGTACGCCATGAAAATGGACACTCCGTCGGAAATCGGCGTCATGTCATTCGGTTTTTTCCGCGAAAGGCGGGCTGAAATATACGTCGACGATTACGGCTATCCGCTTTATAAGAACAAAGACATGGGCGGAAGGTCCGAAAAGTCCGCTTCCGAAAGCAAGAAAGCTCCGGCGGCGTCTTCCGAACGCGAATCATCCGCGCAGTCGATCGGCACCGAATTCGGCGACAGGCGCGATTCGCGCGTGAGCCATACGACCTTCGACGCCGAAACCGGCTATCCGCAGGCGAGCGTCAAAATCAACTACGCATCCTATGAAGATCTGGTCAAACGCGGCGTTATCGGCGGCGATATAATTATCGAAGACTACAAGCCTCCCGTGCGTAAGTACGACGACAATGGCGTCTATTCGAGACCGCCGGAAGACTGGCGTAAATAACTGGAGGAAAGAGTCGTGGAACAGTTCAGTCTCAATAATTACATAAAGAGAATGGCCGGGCTCGCGGCTTCGCCCGAAACGGCCATCAGAGCGGCGATAGACGAAGACGCTAAATTTGACGCAGCCGCCTCGCTGGTGCTGGCGAATATCATAAACGTAATGATAAGCGTTATGTGGGTATTTTATTTTAATTTCAAATATTCCGCCATACAGCTTTCGCTTTTCAAGTACGTCATCAAAACGCTCATAGGAACCAACGTCACCTTCGCGCTGTGCGCCGTGTGCTATTTCTATATAGGCCGGGCCCTCGGCGGGACCGGCACGCCGATGAATATATTCGTGTCGTTCGGCCTGATATCGGTTCTGACGACGGCGGTTTCTAATATAGGCAATTTTATTTCCTGGCTCACTTTTCCGGCCACGTTAATCAACATAGCCATAGGCTACGTCGCCTGCCGCGAGGCGCACAGGTTCACTGAGCCGAAGCAGGTTGTAATAACGGCCGTGGTGGCTTCGATCGCCGTGTCGTTCGCGAATTATATAATATCTTTCGTCATTTGATTATGATAATGAATTAAGAAGCGATAACGCCGAGTGGAAAACGCGGCGGATCAGATGATAACCATCGGAATAGAGCGGTCGGAGAAGTATTTTTCGACCGCTTCCATTTTTTCGGGCAGTATGAGATACTGGTTCGACTTCACTTTCATCATTACCGAAGAAGTGAAGTGAGGGTCTTTTTCGATCTCGGCCAGCTTTTCAGGGGCAGCCGAAAAGCCCGCCAGCACGCATTTCGTCTGGCACATCACGACCACCGAAAGGTACCAGTCCGAAACCGTTTTCATCACGTTTTCGGGCGCGTCGCCTCTGACGGTCCTCTGAATAAGGCCCTTGAAATCGCCAAAACTCATGCCGAGTTTGATTGAGCGCATTATAGTTTCTCTGCTGATCTCGAAGGTGAAGATATTATCAAAAGAAAGCAGATTAGAAAAACATAATATTTTAATATACTGCCCGATATCGAGATTTTCACATATCAATTTGAAATCGGGCGTGATCACGGCGGTGCGGCGGACCGGCTTTTTTTTCGCGTTCATATCCTCGGCCATGGCTTCGAATGTCGGAAACAGTATATTGAAGACCTTTTCGCCGAACGCGGTGAGCTTCATATAGACCGGCTGCGCGCCCGAATAAATAACTTCACAGACGCCCAGGCACATGAGCTGCTTCACGGCGGAGTCGGTCTCCCCCGCGCTTTTCTTGCACGACTTCAGATTGTAATACAGGTCGGGCTTTAACTTTTTGACCAGAGCGTCCATAAGTTCGTCTTTACCGCCGGCGACCGCTTCTTTTATGAAGCGCTCGACGCAAACCGCCAGCCAGTCGATCTCGGAGTATTTGTCGAGGCGCTGGAACAATCCCCCTATAACGGGGTTCTTTTTTATCTCGCCGAGAAGGTCGGCGGAATCTATGAATTTTCTGATGGTGTCGAGCATAGGGAAACGCCCGCGCATATCTTTGACGGAACTTTCGAAGAGCTCCGCGGCCTCTTTCGTCTGGCTGAGATCGCGCGCTACGGCGAGGTATAGATATTTTATGAAATGAAAATACGGATCGAGCAGCACCCGCGACATTTTATATGAATATTCGAAATCGGGAAGCACCGTTATGTATTCTTTGATATCGAGGTTTTCGTTTCTCGCGGCGCCCGATCGCGCGGAGAAAAAATTGAAGAAGATATTGAAAATTTCGTCCGGAACGGCGAAATAATCTTTTTTTATATTGAAGATGAATCCGCATTTTCTGAAAGGATCGATCTTGCGGTAGTTTTCTTCGCCGTCGATCCTTATAAGGCTGTTGAGCGGGTTCGACAGAATAATCGATTCGAAGTAATTCTCGCACTCGCTCGTGAAATTATTGCGCAGAAAAGCGTTTATATTTTCACCTTCGGAGAAATACTCGACCACTTTCCGGCAGAAAGTGCGTTTCTGGCCGGCTTCGAATATATGCTTTATGGTCTTGCTCTGGTTGTAAAATCTAATTATTTCCGCGTAGTTGTTGTTGTTCAACGCGAGGATCAGGTCCATGAATTCCATAACTGTTCTCTGTCTCTATTCTCCGTTTATTCTTTCTTCGAGTATTTGTCCTGCTGCTTTTTCATGCCGTCGGTGAAATCGCCGATGACCTTTCCGAGGTGCTGCATGTATTTCATCATCTTGTCGTCGTCGATGACCTTCTTTTCGTTGCGCGCCATGGTTTCGTCGAGAATGCCTTCTATCTGCACGTTCATGGTTTCGGTCGTCTTGTCGGCGAGATAGTTGAGCGTGGAGTCGATGCGCGAAAAGCCTTTTATTTCAAGCGCGGTTTCCATGATCTGATAGATGCCGGTGAAAACTTCTTTGAGGTTGTCTATCTTTTCGGCGGTTTTGATCTTCGACTGCGTGAGCGCGTCGATCGCCTGGTAAAAGCCCTGGGCGTGATGGCGGACCAGATTGATGGCCTCCGAGGCGTTTTTAACTATCTCGAAGTAGCTGGTCTCGTTGAGTTTTGCCTGGTCGAGTTCGCGGCCGAACGCGGTCTTTTCTTCTTCGAGCTTTGGGCGCTCCGTTTCGTTGGCTTCGCGCAGGCGCCTGTCGATATCTTCTATGCCCTTTGTGATGCGCCTTACTTCTTCGCGCCAGTGCTCGTATTTAGGCTGATTATCGTTCAGTTTTTCGACGATGATCTTTTCTTTCTGGGTCAGCGCCGAATACATTTCGGCGTTCTTGGCTATCTGCTGGTTGAGCGATTCGACGGTTCCGTTCGCATATGCGAGGACCGTCTGCATCGAGCCTGCTATGTTCTGGTTTTTAATGCGGTCGAGGCGGCTGGCGTTGGCCCATTTCGCGGCACCTATCATGAACCAGAATTTTTCGAGACCCTGATAGTCTTTGGAAGTTGCAACCTTGCGGCCGAGGTTTTCGAGTTCGCCGGTGAGCTCCTCGATCAGGTCCTGCATGTCGTGCTGGTATTCCTGGCCCTGGACTATGGCGTTGTCGAGCGCCTTGAGTTCGCCGACGTTGAATTTTTTGCCCGTTTTAGCCCTGTCTTTGACTTTATCTTCGGACAGCATTTCATCGAGCTTGTTTTCATACTGCTTTCTTGAATCGTCGAAAGTTCTCTTGAGCTCCACGGTTTTTTGCTGCATCTTATCGATTTTCTGCTTGTGCGATTTAAGGAAATCTTCAGCTACGCCGGACATATTCTTACCTCCACGTTATCGTCGGAATTATAAAATTCAAAATTTATTATACTTCAATCGTCCACATAAAGTCAAGGCATTTTAAATATTTGGATGCTGCCGCGGGGCCCTGCCGGCCGGGCGCCGGACCCGTGATTTCACGATCGGTTCGGGCGCGTTTTTTCGGCTATAATATATTTAATTATAAAACCGATATGTATATAATATGAAAGTGTCTATTCTGAAAGCGATAATGTTAATAACCGCAGTTTTTGCGCTGGTTTCGGCGTTATTCGCGCCGCGGGTTTCAGCTCTCGAACTCAGCGACGGCCTCGCCCTCGACGGAAGCAAGGTCATTTCATATAAAATGTCGAGCATGTTCACTGAAAGTAACCGTGTCGACCAGAATTTGAAGATAAACCTCAAGGGAAGCATAAACGAAAACCTGGTTACCGACCTGAAGATCGACGACTCACTGGCTGAAAAAGTCGAAAAAATGTATTTCGAGTATAACAAAGACAACATGAACGTGGTTGTCGGCGATATAAACTTTTCACCTGTGACGCGTTTCGGCGTTAACGAGAAGAAGATGCGCGGGTTTCTCGCCAATATCAACGCGCCCGGCAGCAAAAACGATGGCAGCCTTACGCTTTTATATACCTTCGAAAACGGCCGGCCCGAAAAGGAAGTCTTCAGGGGCGAAGGCCGCATGGGCCCGTTCAAGCTCGCCTGCGACAAACTGATCCCTCAGTCAGACCGCGTTTACATAGACGCGACGCTTAAAAACCGCAATATCGATTACGGCATAGACTACGACAACGGGATACTGACATTTAACGAAGAGGTCCCGCTCGGCGCCGAGATAAACGTTCTTTATTCAGCCCAGACGGGCTTTGAAAACCTCAACCGCCATTCGTTCGGCGCGTTCGCCGAAAACGACCTTAGCAGGCTGGGTGCGACCAGGGTCGGTTTCGTAAGAACCGAGGAGGAGCTCGAGAACGGGTTCGTGCCCTCGAAGGCGCGCACCGAATTCAACCTTAACCAGGATTTCAAGCTCAACGAAAAACTTACGACCAACCTTGAATATTCGAGGTCGTTCAAGGATTCGGCCGCATCCGGCGCTGATGACGAAAAAGGCAGCGACGGCGGCGCGCTCTCGCTCAACACTAAACTGGCCGCGCGCCATTTCGACACTAACCTCAGGTTTTCCAGCGTCGAGGCGGCCTACACGCCCTACCACAACGGTTATATAAGGGCGGGCAAAAAAAGCGAAGTGTTTTTCGACCTGCATCCGGGCGGCACCGGCGGCGTTCAGAACAAGTTCAACGGTACGGTAGGATTTTCGAGGGCGGCGCAGTCCGGCATCGCTCAGAACATTCTTATGAGTGACGAGGATAAATTCTTCGGAAAATTCCTTTACAACCTGAACGAAAATATGAGCGTGAATACCAACTTCCAGAACGGCTCGGCCGGCGAAATACGTGATATGAAGTTCAACGCGCGCTCGTCTAAACTCAATATAGAAAACGGCCTTTCGCGCCAGAAAACCAACG
>MGFH01000239.1 GCA_001791795.1 Candidatus Wallbacteria bacterium GWC2_49_35 | reverse complement strand
TGCGTGGCTCACGCTTTTATTTTTAAAGGGGCGCCCGTTGACGAAATAATGCTGGAACCTGGCGGCGGGTTTGGAAACGTGCGGCGGCGTCATGTAAATTTCGGCTTTGAGCGGCCCGTATTCGCCGAGTTCGACGGTTTTTTCGATTTTGATAAGGCTTTCGGATATCGCGCCCGGGAAGATCGAAGCGATGACCTCGCTGACGCCGGCGCCGCGCCTGGTGGTGAAGACCTCGCGCCCCGAAGAATAAAGGCTGAACTTGATCTCGGGATGGGCGAGCGCGTAACGCGTCACGAACTCTATAATCAGAGCGTTCTCGTAATTTTCGGATTTGAGGAATTTTTTTCTGACGGGCGTGTTGTAAAACAGGTTTTTGATGACGATCTTGGTTCCGCGCGTCGCGGCTGCGTTTTGAATGCTTTTGATCTCGCCGCCCTCTATTTTGACCGATATGGCCGGAAGCGAACTATCGATCGACGATATTATCTCGCAGCGAGATACCGCGGCTATTGATGGAAGCGCCTCGCCCCTGAATCCGTAAGTGTTGATCTCGCTGAGGTCGGAGACAGTTTTCAATTTGGAAGTGGCGTGATGTTCGAGGGCCATCAGTATGTCGTCTCGAGTCATTCCGCGGCCGTTGTCGGAGACGGTGATGCCCGAAAGCCCCGCGCCGCTGAAATCGACTATAATTTCGTCCGCGCCCGCATCTATCGAATTCTCGATCATTTCCTTTATTGCATAGGCGCCCGATACCACGACCTCGCCGGCCGCTATCCGGCAGATGGTGCCTTCGTCTAATATTCTTATCTGCGATCTTTCAATGTTATTTTCAGTCATTAGTCATTTCCTTGAAAAATTTATTAGTTGAGAGTTGAGAACGGAGAGTGGAGAGTTAAGGCTGGGGCTCGCTTCGCGAGCTTTTACAAAAAAAATGCTTGAAACACTGAATTGACTGCTTAAATAGTCAAAAAATCCTTTAGTTCTCAACTCTCCACTCTGAACTCTCCACTTACTTTGTGCTATTAAAAGTTACCATCTCGTCGTGGGATATACGTCGCTGTTCTTAGTGTTTTTATTTTCGGAGTAAAGGTAGTTGAGCGTTCCGAGTATCGCTATCATCACGCCGTTGTCTGTGCAAAGGATCGGCGGCGGCATTACCACTTCGACCTTTCTTTTCGCGCCGAGCTCGCGCACGGCCTCGCGTATCATTGAATTACAGGCCACTCCGCCCGAAAGCAGTATCGTTTTCGCGTGAAATTCCCTTGCGGCCTTATCGATCTTTTTAACGAAGACATCGCAAATCGAGCGCGTCATGCTGTAGGCCAGATGCGGCAGCTCGAAATCTTTATTCTGTTTCGTGAATGTTATTACGGCCGTTTTCAGGCCCGAAAACGAGAAATTATAGTTGTCTTCATTTATGAGCGGCTTCGGCAGCTTATATTTCAGTTCGCCGTCCTTAGACATTCTGTCGAGGACCGGCCCGCCCGGATACGGCAGGTTCAGGTAGCGCGCCACCTTGTCGAAAAGCTCTCCTACGGCGTCGTCGATCGTGCCGCCTATGAACTTCGATTCGATGGGCGATTCGAGGACCGAAAGCGAAGAGTGTCCGCCGGAGATGGTCAGCGCGACCGCCGGATAGCCGATATTGTAAGGTTCCATAAAATTAGCCGCTGTGTGGGCTTTTATGTGGTCGACCGTTATGAACGGCTTTTTATTTGCGAGCGCGAGGCCTTTGGCGAATGTGTATCCGACGATGAGAGAGCCCGTGAGCCCGGGACCCGCCGTGACGGCTATTAAATCAATATCGGCCGCATTCACCGAAGCTTTTTCGAGCGCCATGCGGTAGACCGCGGTTATGTTTTTGAGGTGCTCGCGCGACGCTATTTCAGGTACTATTCCGCCGTATTCGACGTGCGCTTTGATCTGAGACGAGATGATATTCGAAAGTATCTCGAATCTGCGCTCTTTTTTATCGTATCTCATGACGGCGAGCGAAGTGTCGTCGCATGAAGTATCTATTCCCAGTATTAACATTTTTTATTTAACGACCGCCTTTTTTTTAGTGAATAGTGTATAGTGAACAGTGAATAGTGGAGGACTTTTAATATTTGAAACAACCTTGCATGTGGATAAAATATCTTTTATTTTTTCAAAATTCCTTATCTGTTCTCTATTCTCTATTCTCTGTTCTCTAAAATTACCGCTATTATATTAAGATTTAGTGATATTAATAAAAACTACGCCGTCATCACTTTCGGTTTTACCGCGTAGGTGTCTTTAAGGTACATCGGGACTAGTTCCAGCTGCCTTTCGGGATCGACGTTTTCGCAGTAGCCGATAAAGGAGGCGACGGCCTTCGGCCTCACCGAGGAAACTATCAGTTTGGCTCCCGTGTAGCCTTCGAGAATTTTATCTTCGAAAAACGCGGACGCGCATTCTTCGATTATTATGTAATCAGGCTTGATCTCTTCCGCCAGAGAGGTCGAAGAAGTTACGAACTCGCCTTTCGATTTCGCGAAGGACGCCTTCATGTCGCCTTTTATATTTTTCATCAGTCTGCAGAAATATTCGCCCCTGACGCCCGGAACCAGCGCGGCGGCGGTTTTATTCTTTTTAATATGCGAAAAGGCGTCGAAGATGAGATAATCGAGCATTGACACGCCGCTTTTTTTTACGCCGCTTCCCGCCGCGCATATCATCGCGTAGGCCATCGAAAGCCCCAGCTTTATTCCGGTGAACGATCCCGGGCCCGTGAACGCCGCGACCGATCCGATATCCTTGAATTCGATATCGCAGGTTTTAAAAGCGTTTTCTATGATCTCATCGATCTTGAACGCGTTGCGTTTCTTTTCGAAAAATTCCGCGTGGTATTCGGCGTGGTTGTTGTTGAGCACCGTTATGGTCAGTTTTTCGAAAACCGTGTTGATGACGAGTTTATAAGCATTTTCGATTGCAGCTTTTGATTGTTTTTTCATTAAAACTCCATGTTCGGAAGGTATTTATAAGCATATTATATATCATTTTGATCGGATTTTCAAGAAAATAATTATCAGGCGGATATTTCGCGAAGTTTTTCAAGGCTCAGCACGGTTATGTTTTTTTTATCCATTTTCACCAGCCCCTGTTTTTTCATCTTAGCGAAGGTGCGCGAAAGGGTTTCGGGAATGGTTCCGAGCTTTCCGGCAAGAATGTTCTTTTTTATATCGAGTGTGAAGACCGCTCTATCGCCGCTCACGGCCGATCCGGCGCCCTGGGCCGTTTCGAGAAGGTATTTGGCCAGCCGCGTTGAAACTTCGTCCAGCGAAAGTTCTTCGATGGTCTTTAAGAATGACTTAAGCCTCATGCATAGGGCCGCTATCGTATTGAGCGCGAACTGCGGGTCTTTTTTCAGGTACCTGAGAAATTCATCGAATTTTATATAAATTATCATGCCTGGCGAAACGACCTCGGCGTAGGCGGGAAAACGGTTTTCCATGAAGATGGCGGCCTCGCCGAAAGGATTTCCGGGGCCGAATATATGTATTATCTGGCTCTTTCCGGCGGCGGAAAGTTTGTATATTTTTACCACGCCTTCCGCTACTATATAAAAGCCCTCGGCTTTTTCGCCTTCGGAAAAGACGATCTCGCCTGTTTTGACCTCGCGGAACTTCGCTATTTTAGAAAAATTAACCAGTCCCGCCTCGCCGACCCCCGAAAACAATTGAGATTGCATGAGGAATTTCACCATTCCGCCGCCTGAAATATCGTTCATTTTGAATTTACACCTCATCGATTTCTTTATTTTAGGATTATAATAGATTATCTTTTTTTTGTAAAGTTATTTTTCATGCCTTTTTTCATGCCCCGGGCGTTATCTAATCTCTTTATTAAACAAAATTAATCGTTTTAATTATCCTGCCGAAAAACTCTGTATAAAAATTGAAATTGAAAGTTTTTGGAAAAAAAGAAAAAGATAACCTGAAAGCACATAAAAAAGATGAAAAGATTTATTAAATATTTATATTTCCCACTACCAGGCCTGACAAGATAATTGTTAAAATTATTTCGTTAAGATTTTTTTGTTTATTGCCGAAATTTAATTGAAAGCCCAAAAACAAGGGCTTGAAAACCAGATTTGTTTTTTTACATATATTTTATTAATTTTAAAGTCAGTGTTAAACATTCAAAAGGATGCGTTCGTGAAAAGAAGGAGGTGAACAATTCTTAGTGACACGGATGACGGTCCTGGTGTTTAAAAGGCTTTAAAAGTTAATAAATGCAGGGGCAAAAGGAAAGCATTTGAAAGGGAATAGCTCAAAGCGGTTTTAAATCGATAAGTAAAGGTAACTTTGGAAGCTTTATTTGAAATTTAAGATCTCCCCGAGCGAAAACCCCGGACAGGCCGAACCGGACCCCCGGTGTTTTAAATCACTAAGGAGGATCACAATGAAGAAGAGTTTATTAATTTTAGTAGTAGCGGTATTTATGGCCGCAACGATCGGTACGGCTTTCGCCGGCCCGTTCTCGGATGTTCCGAAAAGCCACTGGGCTTATGAAGCCGTTCAGAGCCTCGCCGTAAAAGGCCTTCTCGAAGGTTATGCGGACGGCAAATTCAAAGGCACCAAAGCCATGACCAGATATGAAATGGCTTTAATGGTAGCTCGTTTAATCGACAAAAAATTCGGCGGCGCCGATTTCGACACACTTCAGAAACTTACGGTCGAATTCGCTGACGAACTCGCTCTTTTAGGCGTAAAAGTACAGGCTCTCGAAGAAGAAGTTAAAGTCGTGCGTAACGACGTCGACGCTTTAAAGTCTGACGTAGATATGCTTAAAAAAGGCGGCCTCGGCAAAATCAAACTGACCATCGAAGACCGCATCAGATTCGAAGACAACAAATACAAAAGCCTCAACGTTGGCGTAGCCGACCTGGGCAATTCGAGATTTGTCAACAGACTTCGTATGAACATCAAAGCCAATATCGACGATAACGTATCGGCTTTCATTTCCTTACAGGATTCGACGAGACACGGTATTGGCGTTCAGAACAATCCGACCAACGGCCTTAACAACACGACCTCGTTTGATACCAACCGCGACCTCTATCTCGGCTATATCGATATCAAAAACTTCGGCGGCGAAGTTGTCGACAACGCAAGAATCGGTCGTATGACACTTACCATAGGCAAAGCTTTCATATTCGACAACGAAGTCGACGGCTTAATGCTTAAAAAACACTATCGCGGAACCCATTTCAGCCTTGGCGGTTTCGATACCAGAGGCGCACTTCCCGTTCCGGGCGCAGCTGCATCGGCCAACGACGGCCTCGACGCTAAGTTATTCACCGTTGATCATTCATGGAAAAACGTTTCCGCAGGTTTATACTACATGACCAGAAGCAATACTTACGCTGCCGTCAGCGGCACCGGCATCTCCTATAGCGCTATGAACGTAGCCGGCCTTACCTTAGACGGCAAGATCGGAAAAAGCGTAGTAGCTTTCTTAGAATATGCTGACATGAGCCCCGCTAAGAACAAAGACCTTTACACCGCTACTCCCGTAGTTGCTAAATGGAAAGGCAAAGGCTTCAAGTTCGGCGGCGAATGGACCGTTAATCCTACATGGGATTTAACCTTAATGTATCAGGACAGAGAAAAAGATTTCACGGTCCTTTCTCTTAACGACGATTACACCGACTCCGTTTATGCCGGCAATGGTCCTTATGTAATGTCGTGCACCAGAAACGGCGGCGCTCCCGCTATCGCGGACAGCTATAACAACTCGCAGATCGCGAGCTTCATAATCGGTTACAAAGCTACCGATAAACTGAACCTCGACCTGTGGTACGAAGATATGAAAGGCAAAGACAAACTCAACGCGGCCGGAACTCTTACCGGTAACTTCGACCAGAGCACCGTTCAGTTAGCTTCGGTATACCAGTACAGAGAAAACACCGCTTTCAAACTTCGTTACAGAACCACGAAGTTCAAAACCAGCGACGCTGACTACGTAGTTCTTGGCGCAGGCAACGGTCCCGCAGATTACGATCAGGTCCGCTTAGACCTCAACGTTAAATTCTAATTAAGCTGAAGCTGAAAACGCTGTAAATAAAAGCCGAAATTAAAAGCTGAAGCACAATAACTAAATAAGCCGTCAGGGCCGCGCCGAGCAAGGCACGGCCCTGACGCTTTTTGCGCAATCTAAGAACCGCGGATCCCGGATATCGGTCTTATTGATATCATCTAATGACGGCCGGCCCGGATTTTTTATTCTTGACAACGGGTGGAAATGTATATATAATAATCTTTAAAGCGCTTTAACTGCGTTTAATATATTTATACATTAGAGGTGTATGCTCATGAGAAAAAAAATGGTGTCGTTGGTGATCCTGGTTTTATTTTTTCTTTTTTCGCTCGCATCAAGCGCTTACTGCATTGACGCTCCGTCTGATTTAAACGCCAAATACAAGGGCAAATTCATAGAACTCAAGTGGAGAGCGGCAGAAGGCGCTACCGGCTATCATATAAACCGTTCGACCGGGGGCGGCAGCTTCGAAGCTATCGGTTATGTGTCCGGAAATAACGGCCGTTTCATTGATTCCGACATCGAAAAAAATAAAAAATACAGATATCAGGTAAACGCCCGCGGCATCGATAATAATAAATCGGCCGCATCGAATACGGCCGAAGCGACCGCGAAGGCAACGGTCGTTTCTGACGATTCCGAAGGCAAAACCACGAAGACGACTAAAAAATATGCGGCCATCGACGCTCCCGAAAACCTGACGGCCGAATACAGCAAAAAAGAAGAAGGCATAAAACTCACATGGGAAGGCGAATATAATCTTTCGAAGCACGGTTTTAACGTTTACCGCTCGGTCGGCGACAGTTTCGACAGCGATAAATTCAAAAAAATTGCGTCGCTCAAAAAGATAACCGGCCTTAAATTCGTCGACACCGACGTCGAAAAGGGAAAAAATTACAATTATTACGTAGAGGCGGTTTCCGGCTCGAATAAATCAGAAAAATCGATGCTCGTCACGGCAAAGGCCGGCGCCCCCAGCGCATCGGCCCCGAAGTATTCGACGGGCGGTCCGGTCCACATTTGCTTCGCCTCGAACATGAACTTTCTGGCGATAGGCTCGGTCAATCCTGAAGACGGCACCGTTTATATCGCTTTTTACGACCACGCCACCAACAACTGGTTCAGCTGGACCGCCGTAGGCTCGGTATCGACCCCCTTCCCGAACTACGACGAAGGCAATACCGCCGTCGATATAAGCTTCTGCGAACCTTCCGATGGCAGGGTGACCGTATGTCTTTACAGTTACAACACAAAAGAAGGATCGATGTATTCCACCGTCACTACCATCGATATAAAGACCCGCAACGCCATAGCTCCCTGGCAGGCGTGGAAGAACGTCGACGGCATAGCTAAACCGGCCGATAAATTCACCGAAAGCGCCCGCATTTCTTTCTGCTGGGATCAAACGACGCACTGGTTCGTATCCTGGGCTCCTGAAGACGGCACAGCTTACGTGAAGCCGATAAACGGCGGCACAGGCTTTATGAACGCCGGCCTTGAAGTTCCCTCGAACTACGGCGAAAATTCATTCTGCGCGTCCGGCATGTATAAAGACAAAAAGGGAAACCTCATAACCGGCCTTATGTGCTTTAATATGGATGATTCCACCGCGACCTACAGCGAAAACAGCGGTCCGGGCAATTCATGGAGAAGTTTCGCGACGATCTCGAACAAGTCGATAGGCGTTCCGCCAAACGCGACAGGCATTTCGAAAAAATACAAAAATTATTTCAAAGGCAAAAGGAAAACTCAGGCAGAGGAAGAAGAATAATAATGGGTACGAAACAGGCTTTTATGCCGGCGCCGCGAAAATGCCCGCCGTCGGGAAGTTATCGTTTAATAATAAACGCCGCTTTTTTCGCGGCGGTAATAACGCTGGCGGCCTGCTGCGCGGACTTAGTTTCCGCGCAGGCGGCCGGCCCGCTTAAAATTTACGCTTTCGGCGATTCCATAACGTACGGTTACGCCCCCACCGGCGCGCAGTCGTTAACAAATAGCGGCTCGTTCCGGTTCCTTCTGGGTGAAATGCTTAAAGAGGCCGGCATCGACGCGCGTATCGTCAACGGCGGAGTTCCGGGCGAAACGGTCGCCGGCGCGAAGGCGCGCATCAACGGAATTTTCCTTGAAAAACCCGATGTCGCAGTCATTATGTTCGGCACGAACGACTGCATGGCCGGCGCGGACGGAAGAGCGCAGGTACCGCTCGACGTGTATAAAACGGAGCTGGAAGGTTTCGTCCGAAAACTTCTGCAGAAGGACATAGGCGTTATTTTAATGACATCGCCGCCGCTTCCGACTGATAATATTCCCGCGCTGACCAACCGCCGCCTGATGCCCTATGTTTTCGCGGTCCGCAGGACGGCGCTCGAAAACCGCGTCGATTTTGTCGATAATTTCGCCAATTTCAACGACGCGGCGTCCGATAAAAACCTTATGCGCTTTTTTCTGGCCGACGCCATTCACCCTAACACCGAAGGCCATAAACTCATAGCTGAAGGCATTTTCGATGTTCTGCGCGACGGCGGCAGCCGTTATAACCAATGGGAAAAGAATCGGCCGGCGGCAGGCGAAGAAGACGACGAAAACGGCGAAGAAAACGCTTCCGACGCATCGGAAAATGATGATGACGAAGGCTGGGCGGCTGAAAATCTCGCGCTCGAAAAAACCTATATGGAAAGCGCGAAAAACAAAAGCTGTTCCGCCGGAGTTCTTACCGACGGCGAAAGAAAGGCTAAAAGCCGTTCCGACGCTTATTTCACATCATATTCCGAAGATTTTCCGAAATGGGTCCTCATCGACCTCGGCAAAACGCTTGAAGTGAAAAAGGTCCGCGTCTATAACGCCGCCGTGCTCGACGTCCGCAATATTTCGGTCCATTACGCGCTCGAACCGGGCAAATATAAAACCGTCGGGGAAGGCATATTCAGAAAACCTTCGTCGAAACTCGAATTCCAGCTCAAAAAGTCCGTCAGGGCGCGCTATATAAAGATCGAAATAGAAGACTCGTACGGCGGCAAAAACAGGGTTTCGCTGGCCGAAGTCGAAGTTTTCGGAGCGCGCTGACGGAATGCGAAAGGTACTTATAGTATCCAGCTTATATCCTACCGCCGCGAATCCCGGTTACGGAATTTTCGTTAAAAACTGTGAAGACGGCCTCGCTGAAAATGGATTCGTGACGGATCATGCCGTTATCGGCGGATCGCCTTCCGGCTGGCTTCACAAACTATTTCTTTATGCTTTTTTTTACGCCCGCGCTTTATATAAGGGCCTTTTCAATGATTACGACATTCTTTACGGCCATTTCGTCTCTCACATATGCCTGCCGCTTTATCTGATCGCGCTTGTAAGAAAGCCGGCGATGGTCATAAACATACATGGAAGCGATATACTGGTGGAAGGCGGTATCCGCCGCTTTATATATTCGTATTTTTTAGCGCCGCTGATAAAAAAAATATTGAGGGGCGCCTCTCTTGTTATAACGCCGTCGAGGCAGTATAGAAAGATCCTTGCGTCGAAATTCGGCGTCGACGGCGCGAAAATATTCGTTTCGCCCTCGGGCGGGATCGACGCGCAAAAATTCAGGGCGCTCGATAAAAATGAATGCAGGCGCAAACTCGGCCTGGACGAAAAGGAATTCGTCATCGGATACGTTTCGCGCATTGAAAAAAATAAAGGCTGGCAGGTTCTGGTCGAGGCGGTTTCAGATCTGAAGAAAACCGGCGCCGCCGGGAATTTTAAGGCGCTGGTGGTCGGAAAAGGCTCCGAGGTTAATAAATTCAAAGAAAAGGTATCGGCGCTGGGGCTCGAAAAAGAGATCATGCATATCGAAAATACCGTGCGGGATGAGCTTTCAACATTTTACAGCGCGTCGGATATTTTTATTTTTCCGACGCTCAAAGAAAGCCTGGGGCTGGTCGGAATAGAGGCTATGGCCTGCGGCGCGCCGGTCATAGGCAGCCGCATAGAGGCGCTCGGCGAATATCTTATCGACGGCGTGACCGGCTTTTTCTTTGACGCCGGAAGCCCGTCCGATCTGTCGGAAAAGATAACGCTTTATTATAAACTGAGCGTCGAAAAAAAACGAAAACTGTCCGATAATGCGCTGAAAATGGCCGTCAGTTTCGATTCAAAGCTCACGGCGAAAAAACTGTCGGAAAAATTTTCGACGTTACAGGCATCTGCGCCCGCGGCTGACCGGACCGCGAAACGATTTTAAGAGTGAGAGACCGATGAGAGAAATTTTAAAAAAAATACTGCCGTTTATTTTTGTTTTGCTCGATGTAATACTTATGCCGTTCGTTTTCATCGCGGCCCTGCCGCTCAAATTAGTAAGGCGTTTCGGCGTCGCGCGCTTTCCGGCCTGCCGGGCCGCGCTTTTGAAAGCGGGCGTCATGCCGGTCATCGATCATTATTACGAGCCGCTGTTCGACGGAAGGAATCTGCGCAAGCCTCTGTCGGAAGAGCGCAGCCTGCCGGGCGTCGACTGGAATAGCGAAGGCCAGCTTTCGCTTCTTGAAAAGCTCAATTACGGCGCTGAATTGGCGGGCGTTTCCGACAAAAGGGCGGCGGACGAGCTGGCTTTTTATTTCGACAATCCATCATTTAAGGCGGGCGACTGCGAATACTGGTACAATATCATCAGGCACATAAAACCCGCCAGGATCGTCGAGATCGGAAGCGGCAATTCCACCAAAATGGCCGTAATGGCTATAAATAAAAACATGGCCGAAGACCCCGGCTATAAATGTGCGCACGTCTGCATCGAGCCGTACGAAATGCCGTGGCTCGAAAAAACTGGCGTAAAGGTGATACGCGATAAAGTCGAGACCGTCGATATATCGGTTTTCCGCGAATTAAAGGAGAACGATATTCTGTTTATCGATTCGTCGCACATGATAAGGCCGCAGGGCGACGTTTTGTTCGAATATCTCGAACTGTTGCCGATTTTGAATAAAGGCGTCATCGTGCACATCCACGACATATTCTCGCCCCGCGATTATCCCGAACAGTGGCTTATTGCAAGCGCGCTGTTCTGGAACGAACAGTATCTGCTGGAGGCTTTTCTGACATCCAATGGCGATTACAGGATCATCGGCGCGCTGAATTATCTGCGTCATGCGCATTTCGATAAGCTCAGGCAAAAGTGCCCGAGACTCGGGCAATTGCACGAACCGGGCTCGTTCTATATTCAAAAAATAAAATAAATTAAAACAGCGGATCTAATAGCTCATGCGTACGCCCATAGTAGAGCGCATGTAAAAGAAGTTGAGATTGACCTCGTCGGTTCCGCCGTTGAAGAAATTTTTTGAGATGCTGTTTTCGATCGTTCTGACGGGTTTGTGATATGCGTCCGAGACCGTCTGCCGCGTCCGGCCGATCTGATCGGCCTGTTTTTTGTAATTTTTATTTGCGTAATTTCGCGCATATTTTTTCGCGTATTCTACGGGGTATCTCATGACCATTCCGAAGATGAGGCTGCCGGCGTATGAAAAAACGTCCGAAGTCTGGTTCGGCTGTTCAAGGCTGAATAACGGGTCGATCTTTTCGCCGGGAGGCGTATATCTGGTGACGCCTGATTTCGTATTGTTAATCGAGCGGTCCTGGCCCCGGCCTTTCGCGTCGTGATCGGCCCTGCCCATTCTGTTCATTTCCTTCATATCGGGCCGCGGTCCCATTTTACCGAAAGCGCCTTTTTTTTCGGGCCCCTTCTGATTTTTAACCTGATACTTTTCCATGGCGGCAAGGTATTCGGCGCGGTGCTTTTCGTTGTATCTTTTTATGATCTCAGCCAGTTTTTCATTGTGATCAGAAGTTTTATTTTCGGCGTCAGAGGCGTCAGCAGCGGCAGGAAGGTCTAATTGGAATTTTTGAGCGTCGGATAATTTCAGCTCGACGTCTTCGAACGAGGCGGATGAAGCCGCCCGGCCGGAAAATGATAATATCAAAGCCAGGGTTAAGATTGAAATAAATATTTTTTTATTTGAAATACTGATTTTTTTCATACTTGATTTCTACCCTCCGATTTATTTATCGGATAACTTAAAAATTAAATTATGAAATTGAATGTAAATAAATGTAAAGATAAGGATAAGCATAAGAATAATGTGGTATTTTAATTTTCTTAGCGTTTAGAGGTGTTTTTATTTGTGAAATTTCTTCCGTGAGCCTGTAACTTGATTTACTGAAGAATTTATCGCATCCGTTCCATGAACCATTTAACGTAGCGCGCCGCGCCTTCGGCGAAGGTCACTTTAGGCGACCAGCCAAGGCCCCCCGCTTTTTCGGTGTCGGCCCAGTAATAGGCGGGGTCGCCGGGTTTGAC
>MGFH01000238.1 GCA_001791795.1 Candidatus Wallbacteria bacterium GWC2_49_35 | reverse complement strand
CATCTGAATGATAGCCGCGTCGTTATATTTCTGCCATGCGGCAGCTTTTACGGTCATCGCTTCGGCTTCGGACTGGCCTTTAGCCTGAATGATCTGCGCTTCGGTCATACCGCGGTTCTTTTCTATTTCGATATCAGTCAAGCCTTTAGCTTTTGAAACGTCTGCTTCGGCGAGACCTTTCGCTTTTTCGACTTCGGCCCCCGTGAGACCCTTCGCCTTTTCAACTTCGACTTCGGTGAGGCTTTTAAATTTAGCGGCGCCGGCGAGCATTTCTATTTTCTGCTTTTCGGCTTCGGCGGCCTTGATGACCGTGGCCTCGAATTCCTGCTGTTTTCTCATAACTTCTTTCTGCTGGATCTCGATCGATTTTTCTTTTTCGACGATCTGCACGTTCATTTCTTCGCGCTTGACTTCCTGCTGTTTTATGTTGTATTCGAGGTCGTAGGCGAGATCGGTCTGCGCCTTCTTTTTATTGACGGAAGCCTGATATTCGGCCTGGTTCATCTCGTAATCGCGCGTTTTTTCGGCGATGCGCGTCTTCGCTTCGATCTTGGCTATCTCGCCGTCGCGGGCCGCTTCGGAAGCTTTTATCGTAGCGACCATCTGAGCGTTCGCTTCGCCTATGGAAGCGTCTTTTTTGATTTCGGCGATGCGGGCCTTACCGAGCGATTCCAGGTACTGGTTTTCGTCGGTAATGTCGCGCAGGGTGAATGAAACTATGCAAAGGCCCATGTTGGAAAGATCGGGCGCGGAGACCTGCTGTACCTTTATGGCGAACTCGTCGCGGTTCTTATAAATGTCTTCGACCGTCATCGTGCCCAGTATCGCGCGCAGGTGACCTTCGAGCGTCTGGTGGGCTATTTTCATGATCTCGTTCTGGGTCTTCGAAAGGAACTGTTCGGCCGCGGTGCCTATGGAGATCTCATCCGATTTGACCTTGATCTGCGCGACGCCGTCGACGAGCACCGGAACGCCGTGAAGCGTTATGACCGGGGGCGTTTTGATGTCGAGCGTGATCAATTCCATGGACATGATCTGCGCCTGTTCTATTACGGGAATGACGAACGCGCCGCCGCCGTGGACTATTCTGTAGCCGACGACCGTCGATGTGCCATCGGGATGGAGCACTTTGCGCTTGCGGCCGGAGATGATCAAAACTTCGTTGGGGCCGACTTTGATATACCTCGACGCCCAGATATAGACGAAAAGGAAAATTACCAGCAATATAAAACCGGCCATGTAAGCCGCCGTTGAAGACATGGAATTCAGAATTTCCATAAAACTTCCCATCTCCTTTTTATAATTTTGATGCGTTTAAAATTTTTATATTTAATTTTATTTTCGAATTTTTATTCCTGGACATAGACGTAATTATTATCGGCCCTGATTATATTGACCTTCCTGTTTTTTTCGATGGGCTTGCCGTCGGCCGAGCGGGCCATGGACACCTGGCGGCGTCCCTTGGCCGCGAAAACTACCTGGCCTATGGGATTTTCATCGTTTATTCCGACCGTCATGTCGCCCGGGAGCCCGATCATATCGTCCAGGCGCACGTTAGAGGTGCTCTGCGTTTCTCTGAAGATCAGGGCGAATACGTAGAAAGTGAAGACCGCCACGACCACGGCGAATATTACGCCGGCAACTGCGCCCATCGGGGCGAAATTGTTGCCGAAGACCTTCTGCCAGCATATTCCGAAGCCGCCGAATGAAGTGGCGAACACGGAAATGGTCATTGGAGATAAAATGGAAGGGGTGGTAAGATTCGAATCGCCGTGTTCGGCGCCGCCGGCGTCGTGCCCCGCGTCATGATCGGCTTCGTGGCCGCCGTGGACCAGTTCGTGCGACGAGACCATGTCTCCCTGGTGAACATCGGAGTCGCCCGAAAAAGACGAAAACACAGCCGAAATAACGGCGAAACCAAGCCCCAGTACGAACGAAAAGGTGTATATCGGACCTAAAATCGCTTCCAGCATGGCATTTCTCCTTTTGAATATCCGTCCGCCGAGCAATGGCGGGCCGTTAATAAAGACAAAGAGTAATACGGGCGAGTTGAGTTTATCTTAACATATTTAATAATATATGTCAATTTTATTATATTCTTTTTGCGCGCTTTTTTTGCCGCTCCGGCCGTGATTTTTCCGCCCGCCCCGTCAAGCGTCATTTTGCTTGACTCGATAACGCTTTCGTGATATAATTTTATCCTATGAGAACCCAAAAAAAGAAAAGGCTGATACTGCTGGATATAGACGACACTCTTTTCCGCTGCGACACTTTCGTCGCCTTTATCACCTATTATCTTTCCACGCATATGTACAAGATAATTATCCTGCCCTGGCTGCTTTTGCTCGCCGCGCTTTTTAAGATCGGAGCCGTGTCAAACGTGACGCTTAAAAAAAACGCTCTGCTGATCTTCAGAGGCGAAGACCGCGCCAGCCTTGCCGCCTGCGCGGAAAGTCTCGCCGACCTGCTGTTTTCAAAAAGCCTCAACCGCTCCGTTTTCGAGGCCGTCAAAAGCATGGCCGCCACAGGCTTATATGAGATCGTCGTTATTTCGGCGTCTCCGTCTTTTTACATCGAAATGATCGGCGGACGCATCGGCGCGTCGCTGACGCTCGCCACCGATATCGAATTCGATGATAATGGCCGCCTCAAGGCTTCTATAGCCGGCGCCAACTGCAAGGGCGAGCAGAAGATCGTCCGCCTGAAGCGCGAAATGAACCTGGAAGATTACGATCTCGAACGCTCTTACGCCTTTTCAGACAGCATAACCGACCTTCCCATGTTCGAGCTGACCGGCCGCCCGGTCGCCGTGACGCCGGACAGACGCCTTCGCGAACACGCCCTTAAAAACAATTATATCATAATAAACTAATTAGACCAGGCTTCAAGTCCGTTACCTGACGCCACCGCGGTCGATAACGTCGGCGACGCCGTGATGGCCCTGTTTGCGGGCGAGCGAGGCGGCCGTGTCGCCGTGCAGGGTAGTGACGCTCGTGTCCGCCCCGCGCGAGATAAGAAATTTCACCGCGTCCAGATGCCCGTTATACGCTGCCCAGGTGAGGGCAGTGTCGTGGTATGGCGTTTCCGCGTTGACGCCGGCGCCTTTATCGGCGAGCAGTCCGATGATGTCGGTTCCGCCTTTTTTGGCGGCGAGTATTATGGGCTTGATGCCGTCGAGGTTGGCGTGCTCGAAGTCGGCGCCTTTTTCCAGAAGTATCTTGACTATTCCGGTGAAACCGGACTCTATGGCGTAAAACAGAGCGGTATTGCCGTTGTTGTCGATCATTTCGATCACCGCGCCTTTTTCTATGAGAAGCGTTACAAGGTCGGTGTAGCCGTTTTTCGCCGAGAGCATCAGCGGGGTGCGAAGCGACGAATCCGCGGCGTCGAGGTTGAACATGCCGGACGCGATAAGTTCCGCCGCGCCTTTGGGATTGGAATTATCGATTAAATTGAAGAGCATCGAATCCGGGGCGGACCTGACCTTTTTCGCCGTCCGCTTTTTCGCGGGAGCGCCGTCGACTTTTTTGAACGGTTCGGAGGTTTTTTGCGCCTGCTGCTTCGAAGGATAAGGCGTTATCTGCTCTTCCTGCTGCTTCGAAAGGTAAATTCCGAGGGCGATGAGAAACAGAAGCATAACGAAGCCGTATTTCAAAATGGTTATCACCAGGGAGAAGACCGCGCTCAAAACGCCTGAGTTTTTGCGGTCATCGGACGTGTAGATATATTTTCCGCCCTCGGGTTTTAAGACGTTAGAGCCTCTGGAGGCGGCTTTGTTGACTATGAGAGCGATTATTTCATTCTGGGAGTACAGCGCGGCGAGTTCGCTTGCGTCGAGGCCGGATTTGTCTTTCTGGTAAATATTGGCGCCTCTTTTGATGAGCGCCGCCGCCGCCTGAATGTTAGAGTGGATGATCGAATACAGCAGCGCGCTTGCGCCTGAAGAATCGGTTTTATCTATCGCGGCTCTGTGGTTGAGAAGGAAGTCGACGATATCGGCGCGGGCTGCCATGGCGGCTATCATTAAAATAGTGAGCCCGTCGCTGTCGGCCTTGTTGGCAAGCGAAGCGTCGGCCGAGAGCAGCTTTTCGAGCCGCGGCCTGTCGCCGGCCAGTACGGCCGCGATGAGCGTATCGTAGATGTGGTTCGCACTTCCGGCGACTGTTTCACGCATAAATTACCCGCTTATAAATGGCCCGCCTCAGTCGACGGGTATGATCTCGTCGGCCACCCAGCCGTTTTCGTTATATATAAAGTTCCACTGCTCGCAGAATTCATCGGGAACGCAGTCGTCCCCGTCGACGACGCGGCCGGTGTCCTCGTTTATGACGTAATCTATCATGGAGGCCCGGATAAGCGCTTTCATGCGCCCGGAAGCTGAATAATCGCCGCCGTAGCCGGTCCCCGGTTCGAGGCCGCCGTAAGCGGAATCGCCGCCGCCCGACGCCTCGAGTATCTTTACGTCGATGATTCTGATATTGTTGAGTATATTTTTTTCACCTTTATTTATCATATCTTCGATCTGGTTCTGGTGCCTGAAGTAAAGCCCCTGGCTGGAATAACCTTCGGCGTAAGACGCCTCGCGTTCGCCCCAGGATTCCTGTATATGCATAAATACTTCTTTTACCCTCTCTTTAAGTTCGTAGAGATCGGGCCTTTCGACTTCGCGCGCGCCGCTGAAATTCGACATTCCGCCTCCGCGGCCAAGCGTTCCCTCGTATCCGCCAAAATTCCGGCCGCGCGAAGAGGGCGGGCTGAACAGGGGCGAGGAATTAAATGAAGAAAACGACGAGCCGGTGCTTCCTGAGGATCTGGACGTTAAAAAATGGAACACACCAACGACCGCTATTATGATGAAAGTGAAAAACAATATGATGGCGGAGGAAAAATGGCTGCGTCCGTAACCGCCTCCGTAGGATGACGGATAGCTTCTGCGGTAGGACGACGAGCTGCCGTAGGACGAGCGGCCGTAGCTGGGCCTCGAACTCGAATAACTGCGGCTGGAACTGTAACTCGACGAGGAGCGGTAGGACCGTGAAGACGAGCCGCCGCTTCGTCCGGCGCGCGCTTCGGCGTCGCAGGCGAAATACAGCGCCAGAAAGAGGACGGCGGCCGCGGCTAAAAGCAAACTGGCCGTGAAAGCCCCGCCTATCTTGAATTTTCGAAAATCCGCTCCATTGATGAATTTCATCGCATCACCTTATTTTTATGGTGAGTTTATTATACCAGAATATTTCAAAAGTATCAATCTTATCTTTTCAATATTAATCTTATTTTTATATTGAAAATTACCTGGTTTTATTATACAATTTAACTAACTAACTAAACGGACGCAAATTCCGAAAAAATATACAATTTAACCTCGAATCGGAAATTATGAAATAGAAATGCGGTTTTGATCCGATGAAAACCATACTGTTAAAAGTGGAATACGACGGAAGCGATTTTTACGGGTTCCAGAAACAGACCGGAAGAGAAAATTCCAATCCGACGGTGCAGGGGAAGGTCGAAGCGGCGCTCGGCAGGATACTCGGGCGCCATTTCGATACCAAAGGCTCCGGCCGCACCGACAGCGGCGTTCACGCTCTGGGACAGATGATCAGCGTCAAGCTGGACGATGATTTTGAATTTCACATACCGCCCGAAGGCCTGCAGATACTTTTGAACAACAAACTCGCCCCGGAAATACTCATAAAAAAGGTCGAGATAATCGAAGGCGACTTTCACGCGCTGGGACTCTCGAAGATGAAGACCTACGCCTATGTCGTTAAATACGGCGCGCGGGACGCTTTTTCCGCCCGCTATTCGTGGCAGGTCTTAAAAAAAATCGATTTTGAAAAACTTGAGGAACTTATCGGCATGCTCAGGGGCGAGATATTCTGCGCGCCTTTTTGCTCCGGCGACATCGATACGTCCAGTCTTGAATCGTATTATAAAAACATTTTCTTTTTCCGGTTTTACAGGCTCAAGCGCCGCTCGGCAATAGTTTTTATCATAAAGGCGCGCGGTTTTTTATACAAAATGGTCCGCCGCCTCGTGGGTTTTCTGATCGATTATTCGACCGGCCGCTTCGATATCGATACCGCGAAAAAGGTACTGGCCGATTATAAAATGAGGTCTATTTACGTCACGGCCCCGGCTTCGGGGCTTTACCTGTACAAGGTCAAATACTGATAACATACTCAAGTTGATACCGCGAGCATATTTATGAAATTAAACGAACTTGCCACTAACGATATTTACATAAATTTTTTTTACAGCGAATCGATCCCGAAACTGATAATCGATCCGGATTGCCTGGATATAATCGATGCGAACAGGGCCGCGGTCGAATATTTCGGATATGGCGAAGAGCTGAAACGGATGAAGGTAACTCAGATCAACACGCTCGGCGAAGAACAGTTGAAAACGGCGGCCAAAAGGGCCGGCTCCGCCCCGCAGGTCTTCTATTTCAGATACCGATTGGCCTCGGGCGCTGTCCGTGACGTGGAAGTATATACGAACTCTATCGTTATAGAAAACATTAAATATATACAGTCGGCGATAATTGACATTACGGAAAGAAACCTCGGTTATAAAGAATTATACGATTCCGAGCTGAAATACAGGCAGCTTTTTAAAAATTTGCTTGAAGCTTCCGCCTATTGCCGATTGTTTGATTCGCAAGACGGCTCCGGTCCGGCTTTTGATGTCATCGAGATCAACGACGCATTCCGGGAACTCTTTGGCGTCGGCCCGAAAACCCCATCAACAGAGAATTTTAAGACGCAATCGTCCGACCTTAAGGAACTGGCTGAAGATACCGAAGGCATATTGAATTACCTGAGCGTACCGGGCGAGAACATCAGAAACGTCAGGTATTTTCCGAAGATCGACAAATGGCTGAAAATAAATTATTTCAGTCCGGCGCGCGGCTTTTTCGTGATGATGATAACCGATATCACGGGCCAGATCGTATACGAACAGTCGATAAAGGAATCGCAGCAGTTTTTGAGGTCGATCTTCAATACGCTTCACATATCGATTGCTATTTTAGACGAGAACGGCATGATAATCCAGGTCAACGATTCGTGGAAAAGGCAGAATAAAGATCTGTCGCTGCTGGGTCCGAACTGTCTTCCTGGCATGAATTATTATCAGATATGCGACGATGCCCTTATAAAAGGCGGTCCCGAAAAAAAAATTGCCGGAGCTGCGGCCGCCGTTAAAGAGTCTATAGGCGAAACTCTTTTGAGCAAAGGCGTTTCGCGTTCACATGAAATACATATCAAAGAAAAATATTTCAGAATGAACGCGAGCGTTTTTGAGTGGCCTGAAACATATAGAATGATAGTCACTTTTGAAGATATCACCGCGTGGAAAAAATCGGAAGAACAGGTCAAAAAACTTTCGCTCGCCGTCGAGCACAGCCCGGCCGCCGTCGTTATAACCGATTCCGAAGGCGTGATCGAGTACGTAAATCAAAAATTCGTTTCGCTGACGGGATACAGTCCTGAAGAGTCGGTCGGAAACACCCCCAGAATTTTGAAATCCGGGCATCAGGACGCGGCTTTTTATGAAAAGCTATGGAAGACGGTCAAATCCGGCGCCGAGTGGCGCGGCGAGTTCAGGAACATAAAGAAGGACGGTTCGCTTTACTGGGAATCGGCCTCGATAAATCCCATATTCGGCGACGACGGTAAAATAACCAATTTCGTGGCCCTGAAGGAAGATATAAGCGTCCGCAAGTCCATCGAAGAAGAGTTGGGAAAATCCCGTGAAGAAGCCGTTCAGGCCCGCCGCGCAGCCGAAGAGGCGAACGAGGCTAAAAGCCGTTTTCTGGCCGCTATGAGCCATGAGATAAGGACCCCGATGAACAGCATAATAGGCTTCGCCGATATGCTGACGTCCACCGAGCTGAACACGGAGCAGAAGGAACTTCTCGAATATGTCAAAACGAGCTCGAGCGCGCTTTTATCGCTTATAAACAACGTTCTGGATATTTCGAAGATAGAGGCCGGGAAGTTTGAAGTAGAATACGTCGAATTCGATCTCGGCTCGGTCCTGGAGCAGGTCGTGGGCATAACCCGCGCAAACGCTTCTAAAAAGCGTATAAAATTCGCTTATATGCTGGATTCGGCGATAAACTTCAAGATCGTGTCGGATCCGACGAGATTGCGGCAGGTGCTGCTGAATCTTGTCGATAACGCGGTAAAATTCACCCCGGCGGGTAAAAACGTAAAAATTTCGATATCGCTTGAAAGCTGCTCCGCTGAAACCGCGGACATAAGTTTTATGATTTCGGACGAGGGGATCGGCATACCGGAAAATAAATTTGCTTCGATTTTCCAGTCGTTTATGCAGTCCGATGTTTCTATCGCCGGAAAATTCGGCGGTACGGGCCTCGGCCTTACCATATCGAACCACCTGGTCAGGATAATGGGCGGCGAGGGAATAAAGGTCAGAAGCGCCGAAGGATCTGGAAGCGAATTCTATTTCAATCTGGCTCTTAAAAAGGGTTCTTCCGTAAATTATTCAGCTCAAAAGCGAAGTGCGGCCGACCATTCCAACCCGGCATCCCCGGAGCGTTATAGCGTGCTTCTGGCCGAAGACAATATTTCCAACGTCACTCTCGCGACTAAAGTGCTTCTCGGGTTCGGCCACCGCGTGGCCGTAGCCGAAAACGGCTCGGAAGCAGTCGAAATGAGCGCGCGCGGCAAATACGATCTTATCCTGATGGATATACAGATGCCTGTCATGGACGGCCTGGAAGCCGCCAGAGCCATAAGGGCCCGCGGCGACCGTGTGCCTATAATAGCCATGACCGCTTCGGCCATGAAAGGCGACCACGATATGTGCATCGCGGCCGGCATGGACGGATATATTCCCAAACCCATATCCATAGTCGAATTGAACGATATCATCAACGACGTTGTGGTCAGGGCGAAAGAAAAAAATAAAGATTCGGAGTCCCCGAAAGATCAGGATGGCGGCGCTTCCGGCAGCGGGATGGAAAAAGCGGCCGCCGCGGCCGTACGGCCCGAAGAACCTGAAACCAAGGTTTTCGACCCTGAAAAACTTATGTACAATATGGGCGGGATCAAAGAACTCGCCGTCGATTCGGTCAGCATGTTCCTCGAGTACAGCGCGCAGTATTATCTTGAAGTTAAAAACAGCCTCGAAGAAAAAAATCCCGATAAAATAAGGCGCTCGGCGCATAAATTCAAGGGCACTTCTCTGAATGCCTGCGCCATGGAGGTCGCCGGCCTGCTTTTAAAGATAGAGATGTCCGCCAAAGAAGGAAACATCGAAGAATGCGGCTTGCTGTTCAAAGAACTCGGCCGGCAGATCGAAATTTTTAAAAATGAAATAAGCGTTTCCGGTTTTTTATCTTAAATAATAATAACGCTCATTGACGGCATTTCCATGCCGATAAATGAATTTGCGGACCATTAAATTGATCCGGTTTATTTTATTTTTCCGGAATTTTTAATATTTTTTAACATTTTATTGTTTTAAAAACTATCATTATCGATATGAGCGAAACAGAAGATAAAAAACTCCATATTTTAATGATCGAAGATAATCCAGTCGATCAGACCGCTTTTAAATCGTTTATCAGGGCCGGGAAACTCGATTACGTTCTCGACATCGCCCCTTCGGTTGAAAAAGCGCGGCATCTGCTGGCCGGGTGCGAATACGACGCCGTGGTTACCGATTACCTTCTCGACGACGGAACGGCTTTCGACCTTATGGACGCGCTGAAAGGACTTCCGGTCATATTCACGGCCTCGGCCGGCGACGAAGAGATCGCTATAAAGGCCCTCGAAGCGGGCGCGTCCGAATACCTTATCAAAGACTTCGAAAGAAATTATCTTAAGATCATTCCGTTAAGCATAAAAAAAGCTATATCGAAGATCAGGATCGAAAAAGAGCTTCAGAAATCGACAGAGTTTTTGAATAACGCCATAAACTCTCTTACGGCCCATATCGTAATACTAGATGAAAACGGCGTCATAATCCATGCCAACGAGGCCTGGAAAATATTCGAAAGGCGCAAAGCGGAAAAACGTCGCTCATGGCTCGGCGTCAATTTCGTCGATTTTTACAGGAATGCTTCCGGCAGAGGCATTAAAGCGGCCGGCGATATAGCGGCGGGCATCGTAAAAATAATCGCCGGGGAACTGAACGAATACAGCGTGGAGTACCAGAGCGATTTTTTCGGAAAAACCACATGGTTTCTGGTAAATATAACCCGGTTCATATCTTCCGGCATGGTCCGTGTAGTCGTTTCACACGAAAATATCACTGAAAGAAAGATAGCCGAAGGAGAGGCGCGCAGGGCGAAGATCGCCGCCGACGAGGCCAACCAGGCTAAAAGCGAGTTCCTCGCCAGCATGAGCCATGAAATAAGGACCCCGATGAATGCGATCATAGGCATGGCCGAACTGCTCTGGGACACATCGCTCACCGACGAGCAGCAGAATTACGTCCAGATATTCAGGAACGCCGGCGAGTCGCTGCTCGATCTTATAAACGACATTCTCGACATATCCAAGATCGAAGCGGGCCGGCTTGATCTGGAAGCCGTGAATTTTAATATTCTGGACCTGGTCGAAAAAACTTTTGAGATGCTTTCCATCAAGGCCCACGAAAAAGGCCTGGAATTATTATATTTCATAGAGCCGCAAGTCGTGATGAACCTTATCGGCGATCCGCTGCGCATCAGGCAGGTAATAATAAATCTTGTCGGAAACGCCGTCAAATTCACTGAATCGGGCGAAGTGGTACTGCGCGTAAGCCAGCTTCCCACGGTCGGAGACGAGACCGCTCTGGCTTTTTCCATAACCGATACCGGCATAGGCATCGCTGCGGACAAACTCGCCGATATATTCAATAAATTCACTCAGGCCGATTCCTCGACTACCCGTAAATACGGCGGAACGGGCCTGGGGCTTTCTATATCGAAACGGCTCGTCGAACTTATGGGCGGCGAAATTAAAGTGTCGAGCGTTCCGGGTTCCGGAAGCGAATTCGCTTTTACCGTGCGTTTAAAAAAATCGGCTTCAAAAAGCCTTATTTCATCGATCTTCGATTACAGGCTCGGCGGACTGAAAGCGCTCATTATAGACCACAGCAGGACTAACGCGTCATTTTTGAAATCGACGCTCGAAAATTTCGGCGCCGCCGCGGACTTTGCGGAGGATATGAACGGCTGTCTGGAAACCCTCCAAAAAGCTGTGAATGAGGGAAAACCTTACCAGTTCATATTCATAGACAACCATATTTATAAAAATAATAAAGATGAAACATACTTCATCAGGAAGCATTCTGAACTGTCGAAAATAGTCATATTAATGCTTACGACCGATAACTTGAGCGAAGAAATATCCAGCCTTAAAAATCATGAAATAGAATATTACGTCATAAAACCCATAAAATATTCGGTGTTGTTTGAAATGCTTTACGGCGCGCTGGTCAAAAGAAATATCATTGCGGCGCGCCCGGAAAATATTCAGGCCGCGGGAGCCGAGGCGGCCGCAGAGGCCGTAAAACCGCTTAAAATACTTCTCGTGGAGGACTCGGAAACCAATAAGATCCTCGTGCAGGCATATTTTCGCAACACTCCTCACGCCATCGACATCGCCGACAACGGGGCCGTGGCTTTTGAAAAATATAAAAGCGGCGTCTATGACCTGGTTTTCATGGACATGCATATGCCGGTAATGGACGGCTACACATCGACCGGGCTGATCCGCGAGTTCGAAAAGAAAGAGGGCTGGACGCCCAGGCCGGTTATAGCGCTTACGGCCTTCGCCTTCAAAGAAGATATCCAGAAATGCATGAACTCGGGATGCACCGAATATATCGCGAAACCGATAAAAAAATCGGTTATACTGGAGGTCGTAAAAAAATACGCCCTGATTTAAGGCAGATTTTATAAACAGCACGCTTTAAGTTTTAAGTTTTAAACTTTATGCTATAAATTATTTTTTAAAATATACTAATTTTTTCCTTTTTTTAATCGATATCTCTCTTATATAAAAATATTAGAGGGGTTGAGATTCTATGTTCCGTTTCAAACTTTTTATTTTATCACTGGTAATTTTCTTTTCAAGTTTTCAGCCGGCGTTAGCCAATATCTGCGAAGAAGACGCGGCTAAAATAGCCATGTCGCACTGTTTCAAAAATTTTTCCGATCTGTATGCCAGCCCGAGCGTAAAAATAAGGGTGGAAAAGGTCGAGCTCGTTAAATTGAACGGCATTAACGGGCCTGTGGAACTTTACTGCGTCGTGATATCCAAATATCACAGGCAGACGCTGATAAAGATCAACGATTTTTTATCATATGAGATCGAAAGGGACAACGCCGTTATAACCGCGATAAAAAATATAGAAAACGATCATACGAGTTTAAAGGCGAAATCTTACAAACTTTTCAGCGAAAGCGATATCGCCGCGTCTAAAGCCGTGGATTACGAAAAATACGCCAACGTGATAAACCTTTGCGGCGAACTGATTTTAAGCAGTATAAAAGAAGAGAAACAGGCGGACGTCAAAATGCGCGTTTTAGGCAATCTTGACACGATATTAGCCGGCATCGGCGAGTATAAACCTCAGCTGAGCCACAAAACGGCCGAATTCGAAACAGGCCTTAAATCGTTGAAACTGGTTGAATAAAAGAGACTGATTTTAATTTAGTTCATATTATTTTATATATTGGGCCTGAAGGCGTCAGCACGCTTTCAATTAAACTAAGCCGGATCTCGCGTTGCGGGCCGGCTTTTTCAATTTCATCTTTATATTTATTTATAAGCGCCGCAAACGCCTCTGTGTTTACGCTCTTCATGCGCATTATCGTGATGTGGGGATGAAAAGGCTTATCTTCCGCGGCAAAACCTATCTTTACGAGCGAGCGCTCGCAGAACGAATTCATTTCGAATATGGCGCGGGTTTTATCTTCGGCGCTTATGAAAAGCACGCGCGGTTTTTTAAGGTTGAACGACGAAGGCTGGCTGAAGTACATCTCGCAGCTTGCGGGCCTGTCCAGCGAGGCGGAAAGCGCTTCTTTTATGCGGCCGATCTCGCTTTCCTCGACGTCGCCGAGGAACTTGTGAGTGATGTGCAGGTTTTTTTCATCCACCCATTTGCCGCTGACGGCGGCTTTGAAATCGGCCCGAATGCGGGCGTATAGGGCCGGGATGAGCGCGGGTTCTATAAAACTGCCAAGAAATAGTCGTTTTAAAGCCATTAGATCGAATTCAGCCTTTCAAATTTTTCTTTTTCTTCGAGGTCTTTTTTGGATACCAGTTTTACGGTGAAATTTTTGCCGTAGTTCGAGTCCCATATAAAGCCCCAGGATTTGTAATCGTCGTAAGGATAGGCTGCGAAAAAGGCTATCTGTATGGTCGATGCGTTGGCCGGTATCTTGATGGCGGCGCCAAGTTCGCCCGTCGCCGTGGTTTTAAGTTCGACGTCCTGGCAGCTCTGCCAGAAGTCGTAGGAATATCTCATGTAAACGGTGCAGTTGTTTTTGAATAAAACGTCTTTTCTTCTGTTGGCGTAAACTATCCTTGCGCTGCTTCCGGCAATCAGGCTGCCGTCGCCGACGAAATGTTTATATTTTTCGTTTTCACCGTTATAGGTAAAATAAAGAGTGGGAGTCGCGCTTTTTAATTTGCTGACCGTTTCGGCAGCGGCGCTCGACGCCTGGATCGCTATGGCGTTAAATATGACCATAAGTGCTAATAAAGCTTTTAATGTGCTGTAATTGATATAACTGAACATAAGTTTCACTCGCTTTCATCGTTATGATTCAATCATTTAATTTTTTGAAATGAATCTTTTTCTTTTTGTTAATTTTATTCTTTTGACTGGTTGTCTGTTTTACTTAATTCTTCATTCAATGTTTTGCGTTTTTTTTCGCTTCACAATATTCATAGGCAATTTGCGTGCCATGATTCTAAAACACCAGTAATTACCGCGGTTATATGGTATATATCGTCAGAAATCATCCGTGGTAAAGTATGAATTAAAACACATTATAGTGATTAAAAAACGCACAACGTGATTAAATCAGTCGAAAAAATGATTGTTTTATGATCGGAATAGATAAAAGAAAATGAGATGGAAATACCGAAATGGTTTAATTGTCGATTATGTTGGAATTGCGTACTTCCTGCTTGAAATTTTCCAGCTCGCCGAAAATTTCTCCGATCAGCTCGGTGGCGCCTTCGACGGAGTTAGTTTTTCCGATGCCTTCGAGTCTGAGGAACAGCTCGCTTAATTTGCCGGCGCATACGTTTAAAGAGGAGCCTTTCAGGCGGTGAGCCGTTTTGCGAAGCAATGCAAAATCTTCTGTTTCGACGGCCCTTACGAGGCTTTGCGTGAAGGAATTTATATCTTCGAAAAAAATGTGCATTATTTCAGCGGCGAGGTCCGTTTTATTCAGGACGTGCTTTAAAAATTTTTCGTAATCGAAGGTTTTCTGCTCTTCCATTATCATGCCTCTACTTTGAATATTTTGCCTGGATTCAATATCAGATTAGGGTCGAGCGCTTTTTTGACGGCCCTCATCATTTCAAGTTCGCCGGCGCCGCAGAATTCGCTCATCAGTTCGACGCGCTTATAACCGATACCGTGTTCGCCCGAGAGCTTGCCGCCCATTGAATAGACGGTTTTATAAAGTTCTTTCTGGAGCGCCGCAAGTTTTTCGTGCCATTCGCCTTCGGCGAGCGCGCCTTTCAATATGTGCGCGTGGACGTTGCCGTCGGCGGCGTGTCCGGCGCAGTGCACCACAAGGCCGTAGCGGGCGGCGAGTTCGGTTATGTATTTAACGGCTTCAGCTATCTTCGCGGGAGGCACTACAAGGTCTTCGGCTGAAAAAACAGGGCTCGCGGCGCGGTCCGCTTCGGCGAAGGAGTTGCGGGCCTTCCAGATTCTGACGGGATCGGCGACAAGCGTTTCGACTGAGCCGTTCGCAGAGCAGAGTTCGTCGATTTTGACGCAGTCTTCCTCGAGCGCGTCGCGGCTGCCGCCTTCGATTTTAACGATGATGTAGTGGCCGTTTTCGTCGTGCGGAAGTTTTTCGCGCAGGAACGCCGCGCAGTTTTGAACGACGGCGTTATCCATGAATTCGACGCAGGTCGGGTTGACGCCGAGTTTGATGATCTTCGGGACGGTCTCGATGGCTTTTCGGAAATCTTCGAAAACGATCAGAAGGTCCATCGCTTCGGGGGCGAGCGGCATCAGCTTGAGCAGTACCCTGGTGATGACGGCCAGCGTTCCTTCAGAGCCGATGACCAGATTTAAAAGGCTGTAGCCGGTGGAATCTTTCATGCATTTGCCGCCGAGCGTAATGATCTCGCCGGCAGCCGTTACGATCTCGAGGCCATAAATCTGCCTGCGCGTAGTGCCGTATTTGACCGCCTTGTTGCCGCCGGCATTGGTGGCGGCGTTTCCGCCGATGAAAGAACTTTCGCCGCTGCAGGGATCGCCCGCGTAAAGCATTCCGTTTTCGCGTGCGGCGCGCTGGATCTCGGCGGTGCGAACGCCGGCTTCCGCCGTCATGAACATGTTTTCGGTGTCTATTTCAAGTATCTTATCCATTTTTTCGAGCGATATCACGATGCCGCCGTAGCATGCGACAGATGCGGAAGTGAGTCCGGTGCCGGCGCCGCGCGGTATTATCGGAATATTTTCGCGGTTGGCGAGCTTTACGATCTCGGAAACTTCGCGCGCGTCTTTGGCGTAAACTACGGCCTCGGGATACTTCATGCAAGACGGCTCCATAAGCTCGTCATGCGAATAAGCCTCCAGCTTATCTTTTTCAACGATCACAAACTTTTCGCCGGTGATATTTTTAAGCTCATCTATTATATTTTCGTTTATTTTATTATACGTTTTCATATTTAAAAATCCCGTCACATGTTATGAACTATGCACTGTAAACTATGCACTGTAAACTATGCACTACTTTTCAAGCGCGTTTTCGATCGACTTCAATATAGCTTTCGATGTCGCGGTTGCGCCGGTCACGCATTCCACCTGAAGCGACTGCGCCGCCAGAACGCTGCCCGCGACTTTTTCGGCTTTTTTAGCCAGATCGTTGGAAGCGTTTTCCACGATCTCCACGCTTTCTATTTTATTGTTTTTGACCGCTACTTTCACCTTGCAGCTGATATCTGAAAGGCTGAACGAGCCTTCACGGACGCCGTCAGCGATCTTCGAAAGGTCGATCGCGCCGATCGGCATATTTCTGACGTATTCATAAGCCTGGAGCCTTGGCTTGACCTCGAGGATATAAACGCTTATTACGACCGTGAATATTATGGAGGCCGCCGTTATTTTTTTCAGCATATTAAACCCGATGCCCCTCTAGTTTCTTGCATACAATAAAATGAGCTGTCCGGGCCTTAAATTATATTCGAAATTCCTGTCGACCGACGGAAGCGTGTACAGCGGAGAAATGTCGGTTACCTCGCCGGCCGAGCCGATAGCGGCGTTGATATCGCTGAACTGTACGAACTGGTGGTTGTGAACGTCTTTATTGACTATGCACAGGATGCGTTCCGTCGAATCGAAAGATATCTTCCTGAAGCAGAAAACGTTCATCCAGTTGGGCTGGTCGACGACCTGCAGCTCGCATTCCTCGTTTAATATTTTATGGGCGTTCTTTATATCGTTGATCTTTTTAAAGAAATCGCTGATGTCGGTTTCCGTGTTTTCCCAGTCGGATGGCATGGTGGTTACGACGTTCATTTCCTTTTTAAAGCCGAATTCAAGGCCCATTGGAACCATCAGGCCCGAGGCGAAGAACGAAACGAACTGGCAGCGCTGGAATATGGCGTTCATCTCGCCTTTGAGCTCGGCGAAAAGCCTTGGAGTGTCGTGCGATTCGGCGAAACCTACCGACGGCACGCCGCGGACCTTTTCGAAGGAGTCTTTATATTGTTTGATGAGCCAGGGCTCATTGTAATTCCAGTATTTGGAGCTGTTGAAGGTGTAGTCGAATCCCGATTCGGCGAGTATTATCGCGTCTTCGATGGTGCAGCCGAGGCTTTCGGCGACGAAAAGCGTTTCGGGGTGTTTCGCCTTCGCGTGGCCGGTCAAAAATTTCCAGAGTTTCGAGGGAACCTGGTACGCCGCGTCGCACCTGAAACCGTCGAAACCGAGGTCGAGATGGTACATTACGAGTTTGCGCCAGTATTGGTAAAGGTTGTCGATGTCTTTGGACGAGGCGTTGTCGATCTCGGCCAGATCGCCCCACAGAACCATCTTTCCGTCGTGCATCGCGCCTGGATTTTTGATCTTGCCTTCGGCGTTTTTAAGGTACCAGTCGGGATGCTCTTTGGTCAGCGGGGAATCGATTGCAGTGTGATTTATTACAAGGTCCATTATAACTTTCAACTTATTTTCGTGGGCCGTATCTATGAATTTTTTCAGCTGTTCGACCGGTTTCAGTTTCGATTTTTTGTCGATGAAAAGGTCGTTGAACCGGTAGTAATCGGAAGGGCTGTAGAGCGAGCCTGAAAATCCGGGATAATGAAATGGATTGATATATATTGCGTTGAAATTCATCGCCGCTATGCGCGGCACATGATCGAGCCATTCCGTCATGCTTCCGGCCAGCCGGGGAAAAAGATTGTAAATTCTAAGTTTTTCACCGCTAAATTTTTCCATTTTCATCTTCATGTTTTCCTCCGCAATTATAAAAATTAATTATTAAATTATGCTTGTATTATACTTTTATTCAAAAATAAATTCAATAAAAATTCGTTTTTACTGTAAAATAAATTATTTTTTTAATAATATTAATATTATCAGGCTATTTAATAAGTTTGTATACGGCAAAAACGGCGCCGCCCGAAGGCCGCGCCGTTTTTTTGCTTCATACTCGATTATACTGATATTCTAATATGCTGATATGCTTCGTCTGTTTTGTTAAAACATATATGTAGCGCCCATTATGAACTTGAAGTTATAGCCGTATTCCTGGTCGTTATAAAATGAAACGGGAAGGGCGGCGTCTATGATCAGGTCTTTATTTACGCGCGTTCTGAGGCCGGGAGTGAAGTCGAGTTTGGTGCCCATCGCGCCCCAGTTCTCGCCGTTCAATTCGAAGCTGAGCGTCAGGTCGTCCGTTTTTGAAAAGTCCACGCCGAGGTTGTAGGTGAACTTGTCGTCTACGAAAAGGCGCAGGCCGTCCTGCGTGGAGCGCGGATCGCCGGTCGAAGTGTATCCGAGGTTGATGTGCACGTTAGCCGAAGACAGTTTCTGCGACAGCGCCGCGAATACATCGTAGTCGGCTTCGCCTGTCGCGCCCATGACGTACATAGTCTTTTTATCCGCGGTCGGGAATTTGACGCCCCAGCCTACGGCGAGCGAGGTCGGGGATTCAGGCTGCATTGGAAGTTTATATTTCATTTTCATGCCGATGTCGCCCATGCCTGAACCGCTGTCGTTCTGTGGTTTAAGCGACGAGCAGTTGATCTTCCACGACTGGCCGGGGAAGATGAAGCCGAGCTCGAAATTGTCGAGCGCGCCGACCGTCACGTTGATCGGAAACTGGTACTGGTGGGCGTATTCGTCGTTCAGAAACGATATTTTGTTGTTGTTCTGCTTTGAAATGGTGCTATATACTATGTGGCCGCCGATATTGAACTGCCCTTTTTTGAGCGTGTGCGCGGTCTGGGTGTAGATAAGGCCCGTGGTGCCGCTTATGCTCGATGAAATGACGCCGGGATAATATATTTTTTCGTCGCGCGCCTTGATCTTTTTAACGTCCGAATCGTCTTCGGTATACAGATTGCCGCCGTAAAGTTCGTCGACCGATAATACCTGCGTCGATTTGCCGTCTTTTTTCGCGGCCTGCTTTTTCGCGGGAAGCTTCGCGCCCGCGTCGGAGGCGGTTGAGGCGTCGCCGGCGGTGTTTTCGGCTATCAGGATAGTGTCGGCGAGAAGCTCGTCAGCGCTTTTATCGGCGCTGGTTCTGTCGCCGGGCGACGGTTTCAGTGCTGGATAAACCTTTTCTTTGCTCGCTTTTTTGAGCGTGTTGTCGGCATTTTTCTTCATGATCTTCTGGATCATGTCGTCGTTGAATCCGGAATCGCGCAATTGCTCTTCCACGGCGTCTTTAGCGAATGCGGCGCTTACGTGCGCAAGCAGCGCGAAGCCGATGATTAGAACCGTAAAAACAAGAAAACTTTTTTTGAAAGTCTTTTTCCCTGCTGTCATTTCGATCACTTTCCTTCTTGAGTCGTCTATAAAATAAATGATTGCCGTTATTGAAAATGTAAAAACTTACTATAACACGATGATAATATCGGAAAGTTTTAACAAAAAATTAATCGCGTCGCGAAAAAAAATATGATATTTAAAAGGAAAAATGTAGAAAAAATAAAAAAGAGGAAAGGAAAAATGTAAAAAAGAGGGCCTGAATCAAATCGAAAAAAGAATACTTGAATGAAAACCGAAAAAGAAGGGATTTAAAAAACTTATTAAATTAAAGATAATAAATGAGAGATTTCGGCCGGAAAAGATCCGGCCTATTTCAGATTTTTATTGACTATTTCGGACTGCATCTTCATGTTAAGGGCGATCATGGACTCGATGACCTTGATCGCCTTTCCGCGCGAAGGCTCGCCGATGCCGATCGAGAGGTTTTTTCTGAATATGGCGTACTGAGCTTCGGTCATCGATTTTAAAAGTTTCAGTTCTTTTTTGTGATACGCTATGGCGTCCTTGAGCTCGTCAAGCGTCAGCTGGGCTTCATGCCGGTTGATATCTTTGAAGTTACTATTAATTTTATTTCTCCCCTTAATTTGCCGGTTGATGATACCGATAATTTTATTATCAGTGAAAAATCATTTGAAAATAAACGGAGGAATGTTAAATGCAATGCCCGCTCTGTAATCAGTCTATGGTAAAAGGCACCGACCGCAGCATGAAAAATAGCCATAATTCATTAAAATGCACCAATTGCATGTTCGTTATCTATTATCGCGGAATAAGCGGCCTGGATACCAATATGCAATAATACAATCAATTCTTTCCCCGCGGGCGTGACATTTCACGCTTTGTTATATTTATATCACAAAAGGACTTAAAATATCCACTAATATTTTATAATTTTTATTTTTATGATATACGACCACGTACCCAACGGTTTCAAGGTCATGCTGGCATTGGCCGCCCTTGTCTTTTCGACGTTCGGCCTTGCGGCCTGCAGCGGCGACTACCTTAACGACGAGAAAAAACTCGCCTATATAAAGGTCGCGCCTGGAACGCCTGACATAATAGCCGGAAACAAGATCAATTTCATGGCATCGGGCGTCGACGAAAAAGGCGGACTTTTGTTAATTTCGCCCAGGTGGGAGGCGCACGAGGGAAAGATCGATTCCGCGGGCGTTTATATCGCGCCTTCATACTCGACTGTCGACAGGGTATCGGCGTTCGTCGACGCGAAATCCGCCACGGCGGTGGTCAACGTCAGAACCTATCCCGAAGCCGCTACCATCAAAATATATCCCGAATTAAAATACCTTTCCTGCGGAGCGAAGCAAAAATTCAGCGCCGTGGGCTTCAATGCTTTCGGCGAGGAAGTCCCCGTGAGCGTCCGCTGGGAAAGCCGCAACGGCCTGATCAACGATGCGGGCGAATACAGCGCGCCGCTGCATCCGACGGCTGACGCGGTCGCGGCGAAAACGCTTTCAGCCACGGGAGCGCTTCCGATCGAGATAAAGACGCGCGAAGCGTATAGGATATTCATATCCCCTAATAAGGCGGCCATAAAAGTATCGGGTGTTGCCAGATTCAGCGCGGCGGCGTATGATATTTACGGCAACAGGATCGAAGACGATCTCGGATTCCGCTACAGCGCTTTAAAGGGCAGAATGACCGACGACGGCTACTATTACGCTCCGAACGCAGTCGGCACCGATGAGGTGGGAGTGGTGTTCAATTATATCAGGGACAGTGCGCAGGTTGAATTGATTCCTTAAATTATCAGTTCTCAACTTTCAACTCTGAACTCTCAACTTTATCCGCGGCGGGCTGAGTCCCGCCGTTTTCATTTTTACCGCTTTTGATTATGTAGTAAAAACCGGAAAGCGTTCCAACCAGGAATATCGCGAGCAGTATCAATACCCACATCAGCATTTCTACGTCCTTATCGAGCAGGTGTTCTCTGAACTTGCCGCCGACCGTCATTTCTGAAATGAGTTTGAATATGCCTATTTTATCTGAAATTTCCATTATCGCGTCGCCCATCATCACGTAGACGAACGTTCCGGGGATTATGCCGAAAAACGTCGACCAGAAGAACGAGCGGAAAGGTATCTTCGAAGTGCCGCACATGTAGTTTATGGCTTCGTAATGGGTTATGGGGCAGATTCTTGCGAGAAAGATGAGCCAGAAATTGTTGCGCTTGGTAAAATCGAGCGCCGCCATCAACTTGTTGTGCTTGTTTTCAGTCGCGGCCTCGAAATAATTGGCGGTCGAATAATAAGCGAGGTAGTATCCGAGAACCCCGGCCGTGGTAGAGCCTATCATGGCGTATACGGTGCCCAGGAATATTCCGAAAAGAGCTCCGCCGACCGCGGTTAATATAAGACGCGGGGCGCCGACTATCGGAAGAAGCGTCATTCCGACTATATAAACGACAGGCGCGAGCATCTCGTATGATTCGACGAATTGCTTTATTCTGTCGCGGGTGAAATATTTTTCGCTGCCGGTCAGATACACTCCGAGCGGAAGGCCGATGACGATTATCAAAAATATAATGGTCTTGAGTTTTTCTTTTTTCATCTTTTCCATAGGCGGCCATTATACAATATTTTGGAAATAAAATCAAGACCGCCGCAAAACAAATTAAACTTCAGTTAAATTAATTTTAGATTAATTAACTAAATCGAATCGGCGCCGATTGACATTCCCGGCTTTTAAATGTTATAATTTTAAATCTGCCTGCCGGTTTTATTTCGAGTTATACAGGGCGGCGGCCACCGTTTCAGGCACGGTATCGACATTACGGAGGAAAAAATTTGAACGGCGTAGAATATTCAGGCGGAAACAAAAAACTTAAAATAGCGCTGTGCGCCGTCAATACCCGCTACAGCCAGAGCGCCGCGGCGCTCGATTACCTTAGCGGGTATCTTTACAAATATCTCGATTTTAAAAATATATCACGCGGCCTTTATGAATTGAAGACATTCGAATTCAACCTCGGCGACACGCACGAATTCGTCACGCGCACCCTCTGCTCGCACGGTGCCGATATTTACTGTTTTTCGATATATATATGGAACCGCGATTTCATTAAAAAGGTCATTTCCTTTATCAGAAGCGCCTTTCCCGAAGCGCTGACGCTCGCGGGCGGGCCGGAAGCGATATCGGTCTGCCGCGGAGACGTCGAAGCCATGTGCGGGGCCGAATACGCCATAAGCGGCGAGGGCGAGATATCTTTCGCGCGTTTTGTCGAACTCGCCGTCGACGCCGTTAGAACCGGCGGCGAACGCTGGACAATGGACGCGGAACGCCTCATGCACATCGACGGGATCGCGCATTCGCCCGCCGGCGGAGGTTTCAGGTATTCGTCGGAGCCTGCCGTGGTCGGCGATCTTGACAGCCTTCCCTCCATATTCGTCAAGGAAGGCGGCCCGGACGCGCGGGGCGGCAGGAATTTCGTGTATCTGGAAACCTCGCGCGGATGCCCGAACCACTGCCATTACTGCCTGAGCTCGCTCAAGCCGAAAAGCGGGCCCGCAGTGCGCTATTTCTCTCTGGAACGCGTTTTCGCCGATATAGACCGCATAATGAACGATCTTAAGATAGACAAGGTCAGGGTCATCGACCGCACCTTCAACGACGACCCCGAAAGGGCGCTGGCCATATTCAGGTATATAGCGTCGCGAGCCCGCCCCGACACGCTTTTCCAGTTCGAGATCAGCCCGTATAAATTTACCGGCCCGATAGTAGATTTTTTGAAAAATCTTGACAGACGATGCTTTCAGTTTGAAATAGGCGTTCAGTCGTTCAACAGGAAGGCGCTTGATTCCGTGGGCCGGGTCAATTCGGAGCCCAAAGCGGCGGAGACTGCCGTGGAAGAGCCAGCGGGCGGAGCGGGTACCGGGCGCGCCGGCGATATGCTCGATATTTTAATAAATGAAACGAAAGTGAATATTCACGCTGATCTCATGTACGGCCTTCCCGGCGATAATTATGACGACTGCGTGAATTCTTTCGATACGCTGTTGAAGAAAATGCCGGACAGTGTTCAGTTCTGGCAGCTGAAACTTCTGCGCGGCACGCGGCTGCGTGAAAACGCCTCGAAAATGGGGCTCGTGTACGATCCTAACCCGCCTTATGCGGTGATCAAAACGCCTTCCATAAGCGTTCTTGAAATGTTCAGGCTTCAGAAACTCGGCCGCTATCTCGATATTATTTACAACCACGGCCACCTCAAACTTTCGGTGCGCGCGCTTTTTAATTTGTCCGCGAGGCCGTCGGAATTCTTTTTCCAGCTTATCGAGTTTTTCGAGCGTAACGGTATCGCGGAAACGGCCATATCGCGGCAGAACCTGTTTTCATACGTACGCAGATTCGCGGAGGAGAAGGTCCGGCCCGCTTCGGAGGCGAAGTATTCGGTTCTGCTCGACTGCCTGCGTTTTGACTTCATCGCGGGCGAGTCAAAACGGTTTTCGTTGCCCGACTTTCTGAAGCCGGAAAAGATGCGCCGCGATCAGGGTTTGTTCGGTTATATCCAGGATAGCGTCCTGCGGCCGGATAGCGCGGTAAAATTATCGAGAGCCTTTTCGCTGTTCCGCTTCGACAACGATATCGTCGAAGCCGCCTCGGGGACGGAGCTTTTCGCGGACGGAAGCGGATTCGGGCTGAACGCCGCCGAGCCTTCGCGGCGCGGCGCGTACATGGCGGTAAGGCACGTCGCCAACGCCGACGGCACATTCGGGTCGCGCCGGTACTGGTTCAACGATCCAGGCGACTTTCTGGCGCTGGATTATTTTTACTGCGCGGATAAGAACGGGCGTTTTCCGCCGGCTGAAGGCGATTTCGACGGCGCCTGCTATAGAGCGTTTCTGGAAGGTTTTCCGGCGCGCGTCGAAAAATATATCGGTTACGGCATTGTGGTATCTCAAAATAAAAGCAGACAGGAGCGAGCCAATGATTAACAAAATTAACATCACCGACGACTGCATAGCCTGCACGGCGTGCGAATTCACCTGCCCCGAAGTTTTCAAGGTGGTCGGCAAAAAATCCAGCGTCCTGCCGGCCGCGAATTTCGAAAAAAACGAGGCCTGCATACAGAAAGCGGCTATGGGCTGCCCGGTCAACGCCATAAAATACGAATAATTTTTTTATTTGACCTTTAATGCGGCGAGTCTTTCGGCCGCCGCGGCGAGGGTTTCTTCTTTTTTACAGAAGGCGAAGCGTACAAGTTTTTCGCCGTACTGCTTGTTATTGTAAAACGATGTCGGAGGTATCGCGGCCACTTTTATCTGAGAGGTCAGGTACTTGCAGAACTCCACGTCGTTCTTATAGCCGAATTTCGTGAAATCGGCCATGATAAAATATGAGCCTTTCGGCATGACTATGTCGAAGCCTCTTTCGGTCAGCGTTTTAGCCATCATATCGCGCTTTTTAGTGTAGAATTCGATCAATTCCCTGTAAAATGAGTCGGGCGCCTCGAACCCCTTTATCATGGCGTGCTGAAAAGGTGTCGCCACGGCGAATATCACATATTGATGGGCGGTCCTGACGGCGGAGCATATCGGAGCGGGCGCGCAGACGGTGCCGATCTTCCAGCCGGTCATGCTGAAGGTTTTTCC
>MGFH01000237.1 GCA_001791795.1 Candidatus Wallbacteria bacterium GWC2_49_35 | reverse complement strand
TCTTGCTTTTAATAACGCCGTGGTTGGCATGCAGCAGGTTATCGATGATCTTCTGGATGGCGACCTTATGGTCTTTTATCGGAAGCGTTTCTTTGACCTTGTCCTGGCCGAAGATCTGATAATTGGAGATAGCGTCTTCGGAGCCGATCCTTTCGCAAAGGCCTTTCGCTTTGAAATGGCCGGTTTCCGAATCGATCAGCTGGAATTTAACCGATGACGAGCCGCAGTTTAAAACTAGGATATTCATTTGGGTACCTCTTCTGATAAAATTTAGGGTTAAAATACAAAATACGCCTATATTTTATTCCAATAATCGTATTTTGTCAATATAAAAATGCAAAATTGTCAAAATGCAAAATCTACTGATTTTCGAGCAGCTGGGCCGCATCGACGTCGCGGACCGCGCGCGCGGGGACCCCGACCGCCACTTTTTTCGAGGCGACGTCTTTGGTCACTACGGCGCCGGCCGCCACCAGAGCGTCTTCGTGAATGGTCACGCCGGGAAGTATCGTAGCGTTGGCCCCCACCCGCGCGCCTTTTTTTAAAGTCACGCCCTTCATTTTATCGAAGCGCTCTTTGGTCCGGCCCAGAAAGTTATCGTTCGACGTGCAAACGTTAGGCGCGACGAAACAGTTGTCTTCGATCTTCGAATAGGCGGTTATATAGGCGTTGGTCTCTAATTTAACGCGGGAACCTATCTCGCAGAAGTTTTCGACGGCGACGCCGCGGCCGACTATAGTGAAAGAGCCGATCGTCACGTTTTCGCGGACGCTCGCCTGGTCGGCGACGAGAACCTTCTCGCCGATGAGCGCGCCGGCGTATATGACGACGCAGGCGCCGATGATGCAGTTCGCGCCGATCTTAGGCCCGGCCGGCTTCGAATCGTCTTTAAAGATCGAATTGGCCGCGCGCATCGGAAGTTTTCCGATAACGCTGTTGTCGTCGATCCTCACCGACGCGCCGATCGCCGCGCCGTCATGGATGACGACGTTCGAGCCTATAACCGAGTTATCGCCGATAACCACGCCGATTCCTATGATAACATTGTGTCCAAACTTAACGCCGGAGCCGACCTTCGCGCTTTTATCGATCACGAGCGAACTCATTTTTCATCCCTCCACTGATAATTATTAAAATCAAAGGGCCGCCATGACGGCGTCCGCGACTTCCTTCACTTCGGCGCCGCTCATTTCGGGATATATCGGAAGCGAGAGTATCCTGGAGGAGACTTCCTCGCTTGCGGGCAGATCGCCTTTTTTATAACCTAGATATTTAAAACATTCCTGCAGGTGCACCGGTTCGGGATAATATACCCCGGCGCCGATCTTATCGGCGTTGAGTTTTTTAAGAACGGCGTCGCGGTTATCAACCAATATCGCGTACTGATGATATATGTGATCGGCGTAAGGCGCGTTATAAGGAACGCTCACGCCGCGGGCGCCTTTGAACAGCCCGTCGTATTCGGCGGCTATTTCCTTGCGGCGGCGGTTCCAGCCGTCGACATATTTTAATTTGACCCGCAGTACGGCGGCCTGTATTTCGTCCAGACGCGAGTTGATGCCTATGAATTTATGGAAATATTTCGGCTTAGCGCCATGCACCCTCAATATTTTAAGTTTGTCGGCGATCTCCGGGTTTCGAGTGATAAGCGCCCCGCCGTCGCCGTAGCAGCCGAGATTTTTAGTCGGAAAAAAAGAGAGGCAGCCGATATCGCCGACCGAGGCGACGGGCTTATTTTCATAACGCGCGCCTATGGCCTGAGCGCAGTCTTCGATAACCGGTATTTTCTTATCGCCGGCAGCGGCCAGAAGCGGCGCCATTTCGGCGGACTGCCCGTAGAGATGTACGGCGATAACGGCCTTAGTTTTAGAATTTATTTTGTCGACCGCTTTTTTCGCGTCGAGGTTGAAGGTGCGCTCGTCTATATCGGCAAAAACCGGTACCGCGCCAAGGCGTGCAATTGCACCGGCGGTCGCGAAGAATGTGAAGGGGGTCGTGACCACCTCGTCGCCGGGTTTGATCCCGACCGCCATAAGCGCCAGCAGAAGGGCGTCGGAACCCGAAGCGCAGGCGACGGCATGGGGCGCCTCGAGGTATCCGGCCAGCTCTTTTTCGAAAGCCGCCACGTTGGGCCCCATTATGAAATTGCATTCTTCGATGACGCCCATGACGGCGGCATCGATCTCGCTTTTTATCGATGCGTACTGCTTTTTAAGGTCTAAAAAAGGAACGGGCATAAATTTCTCCATTCATTATATACTCAACTTTCGCAGGAGAATTTCGGCATCAATCCCTTGAAATAAGAGGGTAATGAGAAAATAAATAGGGCAAGGAATGATTCTAATTCTTTATTCGAAAGCATAAAAATCTCGTTGTTTTTTAACGCTGATATAAGAATTTGCAAATGATTATAGCAAAATATTAAGATATAAACAACCTCAACGCCTCAAAGTTTTATATGTAGTTAATCATTGTATAATATAGTAGCATATTTAAGTCATAAATAAATAAAAAATCCTTGATTTAATTTTATAGTTTTGTTATTAATTTATCAAACCTTTTTAAAATTTAAAATGTAGTAAGTTATAGAAAAATTTTTGAGGAGGAATTATTATGAAAAAATTATTTAAAATCACATTAACAATTTTAATGCTACTACCTGTTTTATTAAGCTCCAGGCCTTCATATTCAGGCACGGCGGAAGTTGAAGCGCTTTACTATGAAAGTGTCGCCGCTGCCGGTGTCTACGATCAGACGCTTGGACAGAACCCGGTTGCAGCCGCTGGAACGGTAAACTTTATTTTACAAAGATTTAGGACATTATCCGCCGAAGATCAGGCCGCTTATGCTCAAAAATTTGGCCTGGCAAATTCTAACGAAGTCATAACCACGATACAGACAAATTTTATAAATCGCGCTTATGAAGCTCAATGGCAAAAAGTTACTGCTGAATGGGTAGGCCTAATGGAACAGAAAAAATACGATGAGGCCAAAACTTATGCGACGCAGGTCAACGATTTTTTTACTAACAATCTGGCTTCACTTCCAGGCATCAGCGCCGAAATGGTCACAAATTATAAAAATTTGTCGATGGCCGGAATTGAAAGCGCCCGGGCGCATAACGATGTATCCATCGCGATTACTGAAGTCGGCGGTCTTTATACCGGTAAAAATTATAAGGAAGCGATTATAAAAATGCAGCAATACAAAGCCAGAGCTGATAGAGATCCGGCTTTCGCTGCGGCAATGAAAACCATTATCCCCGAATCTGCCGCCGATCTGCAAAAATATTGCAACGATTTAATAACCACGGTCGTTAAAGATTACGTTGTCGCGCAGACAACAAGATTTAACCAGCTTATAAGCGAAGGCAATACCAGAGAAGCTTCGAGAATCGCCAGTGAAACTTCGGAATTTTTCAAGGGCAACCCGCAGGCAAAAGCTATCGCGGATAGAGAATACAATATGAACAGCATTCTGATTTGCGAGCGCGCCAACCTCGATAGTTTTTTCTTAAACAACCAGGATGTTAGAAATGCAATGGCTTCTTATCCTGCATTCAACGCTGCGGTTGAAGAATACAACAGATTGGCGGCAGCAAAGGATTATCTCGGCGCGGCAAGACTGGCTTCGGAATGGGTCAGAAAATGTAATGACGACCCCGACTTTAGAGGCGTAAACGCGGCCACGGGCGGAGTATTGCTTGAAATGTGTCAGAAAGGTGCTGAAATAGCTTTACTGGCGGGTGTGGACGCAGTAAGCCAGGCATACGTCACAGCGGTTCAAAATGGCGATATGGTTTCGGCAAGGCAGTTAGCCAATACAGTCTCACAAGTTTTAAGAGACTACCCCGAATACAGGGATATATTAAACCGGAAACTCGGCTGCGATTTGGAACAAATCGCCAGAGACGCTTCCGCTTCGGCTGAAACCGCAATTAATGCGCGCCAGGCAAATATTACGGTATTATCGGAGACTTATAGACAGATAGCCGGTCTTTACAGCGCCGAAGTTTCAGTCAACGGCACAGTTTCTGTCCTCGCCCAGACACTCAATCAGGCGTTAAATGCGTTCGCTCAGCAAAACGCTCAATATATGGCTGAAATCGAAAATCTCACCAGCATAAGTTTAGATGCCCTCATAGGCGCTACAGGCTCGAACGCTCCTGCCGGAAACACACCAGACGTTCAGCAGGGCGCCAGCGAGCAGGCCGGCAATAACCAGCAGCAGGCCTCGGACCAGGCCGAACAGCCGCCCGCCAATCAGAGCGGAACGCCGCCGGTAACCAATCAATCTGAGGGCACGAACCAGGGTAATCCTTTTACGAGCGGCAGCGGTAATTAAGCAGAGTATAAAAATAACGGATTAATAACTGTTTTAAATAAAGCGGTATAAATTTAAAAGCTGGTTTAATGGCTGTGTCAGGCAATCATTAAACCAGCTTATCAGGTTTTTAAATAAAGCGGCATACTAAAAGTTTGGGTGACGGGCATGAATAAAAAATTTACATTCAAAAAAAATATTTGCGGCATCGTCCTTCCGATGGCGCTTGTAATAATAACCATACTTTCGATAATCGGTTTTTCGCTCCATAAGTACATGCAGTTCGAAAGAAATATAGTGGCCAGGCTGCAATATTCCTCGGCCGCCGAAAAAATGGCGCAGGCCGCGGCGCTTGAGGCCACCGGCTGGTATAACGCTAAGGCCGTCAATTATAAAAACCTGGATAAGAACAATCCCCTGGATAAATTCGTAATGCTTCCGACGCTCGAAAGCTCAGTTAACAGCGCTATCATCAACCTGACCGATAACGAACTGCAATGCTTTCAATTCATAAGGGAATTGGGCGGCACGCTCGATACTATCTCCCTGAAATATGAAGGATTTCAAAACTATTTCGACGAACCGGCGGCTGTGAACGATTTCGCCAACAGCTGTTATATTCCGTCCGATCCGTTTGAAAGATTCGGGGCGCTCGTAATAACCGCAAAAGTAATATATAAGACGGTAAGCCGCACTTTTTACTGCCGCTATGAAATCAAGGTGGCCAATACGCTCGTTCCCGTACTATCTAAATTCACGGTTTTCGTAAGAGACCGTGACAATGCTTCTGAAAACCAGCTGATGATGGCGCCGATAACAAGCAGCGGCACCGACTACGGCGGCCAGGGAATTTTAAACAATCAGGTTAATCCGCTCCGAGTACCGCTGATATTCATTCATCATCCCGACGACGTAAAAGAAATTATGGCCGGTACTGGAAATGCCTACTACAGAACGCACTCCATGATACGCGAATTTTTGCCGCTCGACGAAACCATAAATCCCGCGCCTGCCTCGGGCAGCGGCATATCATACCGGCCTTCGATAACCGACCGCGGCTGGGTTTATCTCGGCTGCCAGCAAGCCAATGATTACTACAATTTAAATATCTCACCCGGAAAAGCCAACCCCGAATTCTTAACTCCTTATCCGCAGAACGCGAACTATAGATTTTACGGCAACGGATTTTTGAATCTTGAATCAGACCTTTGCGCCCTGGCGTTCGGTGCGCTGAAAGGGAATTATCCTTATAACAGCTCTTTTAGCGACGCATCCAGGCCCGGAACTATCAACGATTATATTTTAAGGATCACGCACATGGGGATTTACTGGCTTTTAAAGCACCCCGTGGCAAGGCCCGTAGTAGGCAATTTTTTCGATCTGAACCCCGGAATTTCCGAACATGCGTCGCTTCTTCAGTTATCTGGCGATATGCAGGCCAAATCATTTTCAGGCCCCTCCAAACCTTTAAATTATCTCGATAGACGTTCGCCTACGCTCGTTTTGGGCAAAGTAGCCCGCACTTTCGCTTTCGTGGGCCAGATAACTCAGAACAGCGTACATCCCAACACATCTCCGAAATTCCCCAACATGCTGCCGAACGGCATGCATAAGCTCCCTTACGAAGCCTGCGCCGGAGCTCATCCTAACGTTGGTTTCCTGCCGTATTTTAATATCGACGATGCCGGGGTTTCGGGCAGTAATCCGGCAGTCGCAATCAGTTCCGCATGGGGCGCGGTCGACGACACCAACGACGCCGCCGGAAACCCTTTTACCGGCGCGCAGGATTTTTCGAAAACCGCGTATAGTATCAAAGACGACGTTTTTAAATGCGTAACGGCCGACCATCTTAAAAATTATAAGTTTTTTATGTGTAAAATATTAATGGAGCCCTATAACAAATGTTACGACTGGATCGTTGCTAATTCCACGCCGGCGGGCGGCGCAGTCGAACCCGGCCCTAAATATTCTTTGAAGCAGGATAAAATTAAAATTATTTCGTCATATCCGAATTCCCAGGCGGACGAATTGTTTTTTTATGTCCAGAACGGAGCGTTTGGTAACTGTGTATATGCTAACAAGTTTAAAATATCGCAGTATAAGCGAAACGGAACGTCGTTCGACGAATGTGACACCATATTTCCGGAAGGAATTTTCAAAGGCGCTCTCGGCGCCGTTTCGCTCTCGGCGCCTAATTATCAAAATCCGCTGACTACGCAGGCGCAAATCGATATGAATAAATACGACATCAGGCATAAAACCAGCTTTATTTTTAATACGTTCGACGAATTCAAGACTAAATTGATGGTCCAGAACGCGGCCGTGATCTCATTGAAAGAAAGCGGTATTTTTTATGTCGACGATGCCGGCGATTGCGACCTTACTCTCAACGGCACCGCCGATAAGCTTAATTTCGATGAAAATACCATGCTGATTTTTAAGAAAGGCGTCAAAATCCCGGACATTGTCAAAAACGCATACGCTCGTTCAAACGGCAATACCTTCACTCTGATATCCGTCGACGGCGATATCGATATCGGCGGAAGCAATATCGAAGCGTCGCTTAATTCGCTTAACGGCACCATAAAAAAATCCGTCGATTATTTTCAGGTTTTCGGCAATATGACGATGGCGAAAATATATTTTGATCTGAACCGCCCCGGCAGCCTGTTTAAGGTTTCGTCGCTTCCATCTGGTGCAAACCACGCTCTGCTCGGCATTGCCGGCAAAACAGGCTTTAAGAGGAACAGCGTCACTTACGACCCGGCGCTCGATGTGTGCAATATAGAAAACTATATAAAGCATTACAAGTACACAATATCTTCAAGGCAGAGCTACTGGAGGGTATATGGTGAATAATATATATGGCGCCGGCATAAAGTGCGGCTTCACTTTCATAGAAATAATGATAGCGCTCGTAGTGTTATCACTGGGCATGTTTCCACTTTTATCGCTGTTTTCAAGCACGACTTCGGATATTTCATACACTATCGATAACGTCCTGGTCACCACTTACGCTAACGAGCTCATAGACTCTATCCTGGCGCACAACTTCGACGATATACCCGAAACCATAGCGCTTTCGGAGCTCGGCGCTTTAAGCGGCAATCAGTTCTTCACAAGACTCGCCGGCAGGCTTTCTACGGTGAAACCCGGCTACGAAAGATTCATAGAGATAAGCACGATGAGTATCAACCTTGGCAGCGCCGCCGGCTTATGCCAAAGCGAGCTGGACAAACTTGAAAAATATAAAAAAATTAAAAAATTGATCGTCAAAATAAAATTCATGCATAACGGAGCGGATAAATGTTTTACGGTAGGCACATTAATAAGCGGAGCGGAATAGATGAAAAATAACAACGCTTTTACGGTCGTAGAGGTATTGGTGGCTGTTTTTATTATAGCGATTCTGATGACGGCGCTATTAACGATATTGTCGCGAAGTTTTACTCATCAGGAAAAAGGCAGTAAAAATCTTGACGCGATTCAGGATATGTCGTTCGTGATTTACAGTCTTAGAAGCGATTTAAGAACGCTTATAGAATTCGACGGAGACGCCGATTCCTACGCGCAATACGACGCGGCCGCGCAGGCCTTCGATTTTACGATAGTGACCGGCATTACCGAAACCGGCAAAATATTATATTCGAAAGTGTCTTACTGCTTCGAAAATGGATGCCTGATAAAAAAATTCAATGAAATCGACGCGGCCGGAAACGCCATACAGACCGTCAGAAAGCTTACTTCCAAAGATAAAATAAGCGCTTTCGAGGTAAAGATATTCGACGAAGACGGAAATCAGACGACGATACCTCGCGCTCCCGGAAAAACGCCGGTATATTTAAAAACCAGGATAATGCATGTCACTAACGCGCGGCTTGAAGTGGCTATAAACATTTTTTCGACATATATGAAGCAAAACCAGGCCAATCCCATACAAAAACACTGGCTTTCCGGCTGGCGGCTTAAAACTATAAACCCGCAAATGAACGTTATGACTAATTTCGGCGCCCGCTTCATCAATCCGGACACTATTCCGGGCGCTACCACAACGGTTAACGGAATCAGAATGGGCGTAAATATGGGGACTCCCGGCGGCCTGAATTAATAGCATATATATTCAAACCTTCCCGGCTTAAATTAAGTAGTAATAAGTAAAGCAAAATAAAATTTCAAGCAAGATTATGATTTGCACCGCTGAAAAAATTATGATATAATATTTTAAATGATTATTGAAACGCAAGAAATTAAAGAATTAATAGATGGATTTTTTAACGGCGAAGATAAAAAAACTAACGCTTTAATATCGTTATATTATAAATTCGTATATTATAATTGCCTCAGAATCACCCGCGACGTTGAGGCCGCTAAAGATTTAACGCAGGACGCCTTCGTCAGGGTTTATAAATATAAAGAAACCTACGATAATAAATATAAATTTTCCAACTGGTTATTGAAAATATCGACAAACGTGTGCATGGATTATTTAAGAAAGTCCAATAAGGACAGAGCCAGGGTCCTGCATATCGAAACGATCGAATCGGGCGCTGGGTGCGTCAACGATCTGAAAAAATATCTGGTCGACGATAAATTTGAGGCCGGAATGGACGAAAAATTCGAAAAAGACCTGCTGAACGATATTATAAGCCTTCTTCCGCCCATATACAGGGTCACGCTGGTCTTAAAATATTATAACGACCTCAGCTACGAAGAAATATCGAAAATTCTGAATATTCCGGTCGGTACGGCGAAATTCAGAATAAACCGGGCGAAACGCATTATCATCAAACTTCTCTCGCTCGCGGCCGAAAGCCGCCGCGAAAAGGTTGAAATCACCGCCGATAGAGCAGTCGGCAAAGGAAGTGAGCAATGAAAAAACTTTTATTATCTTTTATCTTTATGGCGGTCATGGCGGCGCTTGCAGCCTCATCCCTTTCCGCGGCCGCGGCGGCCGAAAACGAAATCGGCGCCATCGCTGCGCTTGAATATCAGATAGAGCATAATCCCGGCGGCGATTCCGGCTACGCGGTTCTTTCGCCCGTCGACGCGTTAAGTCTGAAACTCAGCGAAAACGATATGCTCAGATCGTACAACGGCTCCACCGCCGAGATCAAACTTACCTGCGGCGCGGTAATTCAGATGGCGCCAGGCACCGAGATCGAGCTCGGCTTCAGCCGGATACGCATCAACAAAGGCGGCGCGTGGGTAAATTACAAATCGAAGAAAAAAGACGGCAAAATTTCCTTCACCGCAACGACTCCCGCAGGAACCATGGGAATCAAGGGAACGGTATTCGCCGCTAAATTCGACGAAAAAACCGGTAACGCCTTTCTGCAGGTAAAAGAAGGCCTCGTCGAATTCAGGCAGGCAAAAACGAATAAAACCGTCGATGTAGCTGAAAACCAGCTGCTTACGGTCGAAAAAGGAAAGCCCCTCTGCGACCCGATAGCCGTAGACGCATCTTACGACGTTCTGACCGGGGCGGCGCGGCCGAACAACGAGTTCGAAAACTACCAGAACACAAACCCTTTTGACAGGTTAAGAAAAAAATAAAACCGCGGGCGAAAAAATTGAAGATCAAGTTTAATCAGGAGAGCGGCCATCGATAACGCAGGCAAATTCTTGAAAAACGCGCGAAACGAAATAAAAACAAAGGGAATGCTCGTGCCCATAGCGCTCGTGATTATTTTCATACTCGCGGTCCTGGGCATCGCCCTGTATAACTACGTGCGCTTCGAGCGCAATCTGGTGGCTCGTCTCCAGTATTCATCCGTAGCGGAAAAAATGGCCCAGGCCGCAGCCTACGAGGCTTCCAACTGGTATAACTGCAAGGCGCTTTATCTCAAAGGCCTCGACAAAACTAACCCCATCGACCGCTTCGTACTGGCGCCCGTCATAGAAGGTAACGTCAACAGCCTGACGATAAGCCTTACGCCTAATGAACTCAAATCCTTTGCCCTCATCGCCGGCCTCAGCGGCACGCTCGACAGCGTCGAGCTCAAGTACGAGGGCTTTTCGAGTTACTTCAACCCGCCGGCCGAGCCGTCCGATTATTCGAGCGGCTGCATAATCGCATCCGACCCGTTCGAGCGGTTCGGCGGCCTGGTCATCACTTCGAAGGTCAGCTACCGGACAATTACGCGCGTTTTCTGCTGCCGTTACGAGGCTAAAATAGCCAACACTCTGGTACCGCTGCTTTCCAAATTCACTTTTTTTACCAGCGGCAAGGATACGGCGAGCGAAAACCAGTTGAAAATGGTTACTCTCGCGGATTCCGGCAACCAGGACTACGGCGGCCAGGGCATAGTGAGTAAAACCGAAACGCCTCTGCGCGCCCCGCTGATCATGGTCCACCACCCGGAAGACATCGCCGAGGTCAACGCTTCCGGCTATTATAAGAACCATTCGGAAATAAGGGAATACCTTCCACTGGACGAAACCGTGGCGTCGTCGGCCCCCGGCGGAAGCGGCGTCACATACAGACCGAGCATGACCGACCGCGGCTGGGTATATCTCGGCGTCGAATCGTCGCCTAATTCATATTATCTTTTAAACATATCGCCCGGCAAGGTCAACCCGGACGCTTTCAACCCGTATCCGCAGAACCTCAACTACCGCTTTTACGGAAACGGCTTTCTGCTGCTCGAATCCGACCTTTGCGCGCTGGTGTTCAACGCGCTGAAGGGAGCATATCCGTATAATTTTTCGTTTTCCGACGCGCAAAAGCCGCCCGGCGTCCACGACTACATCATCAGGCTCACCCAGGCCGGAATATACTGGATCCTCAAGCATCCAGCGGCGCTTCCGATAATCGGAAATTTTTACGCGGCCAATCCCGACATGGTCGAGCATTCATCGCTTCTGCAACTTTCCGGCGATATGCAGGCGAAGGCCTTCGCGGTGTCCATCAAGCCTTCCAGATACCTCGACCGGCGCTCGCCGACGGTCGTTTTCGGCCGCGTCGTGCGCTCGTTCGCCAGCGTCGGCAACATCTGCCAGAACTGCATGCACCCGCCCGGATCGCCCAACGCCGGCAGCGTTCTTACAAACGGCATGCACAAAATGCCTTTCGAAATATGCCCTGGCGCGCATCCGCGCGTTTTTTTCCTGCCTTTTTTCAATATCGACGATTCCGGAACTCTGGGGGCCAACTCCGTTCTATCGATCGACGACGCAGACTGGGACGGGCAGAGGATACTCGACGACACAATCGACGCCGCCGGCGTCCCATATCCTGCATCGACAGCCGTCGATTTCGCCAAGGTTTCCGCCGACGCGAAAAACGATATTTTCAAACTCACGGACGCGAACCATTTTAAAAATTATAAATTTTTCATGTCGAAAATCATGTTCGAGGCTTACAACAAAAGCTACAACTGGATAACCGCCAATTCAAAGCCCGCGGAAGGCATCATCGAACCGGGGCCAAAATACAACCTCAACCAGAATAAGATCAAGATACTGAAGTCTTATCCCAACTCCCAGCCCGACGAGCTCTTTTTTTACAATCAGGGCAGCGTTTTCGGCAACTGCATAAACGCCGGCAATTTAAAAATATCGCAATACAGTAAAGAATCGGGTGTTTTCAGCGAGGCGAACGACCTGTTCGCCGACGGAATTTTCAGAGGCTCGCTGGCAGCCGTTTCTCTGGCATCCGCCGGGTACGTCAATCCGATGACCGCCGCCGCGCCGGCCCAGCAGACGGAATACGACATCAGGCACAAGGCGAGCCATATTTTTAACACTTTCGGCGAATTCAAGGCGGCCCTTTTAAAAACAGACGCCGGAACCGCCGAATTAAAAGACAGCGGAGTGTTTTACATAGACGAAGGCGGCGAATCCGACCTGACGCAAAACGCTCAGATACAAAAAATTTTATTTCACGACAACGCCATGCTCATATTTAAAAAAGGCGTAAAGATTCCTTCGATAAATAAAAGCGCGTACGCGAAGCAGAACGGCTGCACGCTTTCGATCGTGTCCGTGGACGGCGATATCACGATATGCGGGCCGGAGATCGAGGCGTCGATAAATTCCCTCGGCGGCACGATTAAAAAAGCGGTCGATTACTTCCAGGTATTCGGAAATATGAGCATGAAAAAAATTTATTTCAATTTGAGCTCGCCCGGAAACCTTTTCAAGGTCTCGGCGATCCCCTCGGGAAGCGCTTCCGACATTCTCGGCGCCAAAAACGGCGAAAAAGGCTTCACCAGAATGAGCGTGACCTACGATCCCGCGCTCGATCCATGCGATGCGGAAAATTACCTTTATCACTACAAGTTTTACGTTTCATCCAGACAGACATACTGGCGGTTTTACAGCGAATAAGGGGCTGAATCAGGAGGCGAAAGTACATTATGGAACGACGGAGCAATATTCAAAGAAATATATATTCAAAACGTTCGAACTCATCGAGATCCCGGCGGGCGTTTTCATTCGTCGAGATCATGGTGGCGGTAGTGCTCATCGCGATCGGCCTTCTGCCGCTCTTTTCGCTGTTCGTTTCAACCTCGTCCGACGTTTCTAACACCATAGACGAAGTGCTCGCTACGACCTACGCCAACGAACTCATCGATTCGATCATAGCGCATAAATTCAGTGAAATTCCGTCCAGCGTGCCATATGCCGAGGTGCCGACCCTGGCAGGAAATCCATTTTTTACCGGTATTATCGCGAACCTCACCCCCTGCGCAGCCGAATTCAAGCGGTTCGTCGAGATAAGCGAAGCCGCGACCACCGTGCAGATCCCCGCCGGCGTAAGCCCGCTGATCGCCGAAAGATATAACCGCATAAAAAGTTTCAAAATAGTCAAAATAAAAATAAAGTATGATCTGAGCGGCAGGGCCCGCGAGCTGAACATGGCGACGATAGTCACCGGAGCGTAATTTATGAAAAGAAAAGCAGGATTCACGGTAGTCGAAATACTGGTCGCGACGGTTATACTCGCGGGCATAATGGGAACGCTTTACCATTTTTTGATAAGGGGATACAAGCACCACGACCTCGAAACCAAGAATCTCGATGCCATCCAGGAAATGGCTTTCATAATTTATAATCTGAGAAGCGACCTCAGAACGCTTATAGAATTCGAAAACGATCCCGACACGTACGCGACATATAACGCCGCGTCGAAAGAACTTAATCTTACCATCGTCAACGGCGTGACCGAAAACGGCATCATATTATATTCGAAGGTTTTGTACTGCTTCGAAAATAACTGCCTGATCAAAAAATTCCAGGTGATAGAATCCGACGGCCTGAGCGGAATAAGGGCCCGCAAACTTACGGGGCCCAATAAACTGAGCCAGTTTGACATAAAGATACTTGACGCGACGGGCGCCGAGCTTTCCAATACCCGCGCGCCGGGTCAGAAACCGCGCTATCTGAAAACGAAGATAGTCCACGCGACGAACGCCCGGCTCGAGGTGCTCATCAATATTTACTCGACCTATATCGAAAACCAGCTGGTGGACGACATGCAGAAATACTGGCTGCCCACCTGGAAGATCAGGACCATAAACCCCGCGGCCACGATGATCATGACGAATTTCGGAAACATAGTGGTTAACCTCGGCAATCTGCCGAACTCCACCGCGACGATCAACGGCATAAGAATCGGAAGCAATATGGGCACCACTACAGGATTTTCGCAATAGCGCCGAAGCGGTTTTCAAAACTTTGCGGCCGGGCGGTTAAAAATTCGAATATTAATTGCGGCGTGACGTCAAACCCTTTCAGCACTTTTGGTGTAGTAATAAACGGAGACAGATTATTTCGATAAAAAAGCGTGATGAGTTATGAAAAAATGCGACCGGCTGGAAAAAACTTTATATAACGGTAAAAGCCTCGCCGATGCGCTAACGGGCGGAGGCGCACTTGAAGCGCACGTTAAAGATTGTCCCGACTGCGCCGCATATCTCGCCGCTTCGCAAAAAGCCGAAAAAATGCTCGAAAGCCTCTCGGGCGCGGAAGAAAAAATTAATTTCAACATCGGCGCCGAACAGTCCGAAATTATTTCAAAAATAAATAAAATTAAAAAAGCCGAAATCACATTCAGCGGCGCGCGCAAAGCCGCACCGGAAGCGGAAAAGGAAATTTCGTTCTTCGAAAAGCTCGCCGGCGCGCTATTTCAACCGAAGTTCGCTGCGGGCGTTCTGGCCGTTCTTTTTATCGCGGCGCTCCTTTTTTATTCCGCGTATATAAAGACAGCGGGCAATAAATCCCTTACTCACACGACAAAAAACGGCGCAGGCGAAGACAAATTATACGCCGCCGTAAAGACGTCCGGAAAAGTTATTGTTTCAATGAATGGAACGAAACGTGAATTGACCGCAGGCGAGACCATTCCGGGCGGAAGCATCATCAAAACTTCGACGGACTCCGAATGCGTGCTTCGTTCCGGATACGCCAAGATCCGCCTTGACTCAGCTTCAGCGGCGGCCGTCGACGAACTGCGGGTACGCCTGCTGGCGGGCGGCGCGGTAATGGAGTTCGACAAAAACTCACTCGGCGGCGGTAAAAAATTCATCGTGAGCTTAAAACAGATAGATATAGAAATAACCGGAACCATAATAGAGGCGGGATTGAACGGCGATACGGTTTCGGTAAAACTCGTCGAAGGAAAGATCAAAATTTCCTCCGGTTCGTTCGCCCCGGTCAACGCGATCGATCTCAAGCCCGGCGAAAGGCTAGAAGCCGACGCTTCCAGCGGAAGTCTCATGATTTTCGACTCGAAAAACGCCGTTATAAAGCGGCATCCCGAATTAAAGCGCCCCAAAACCTCCGCCGCAGGGGGCAATACCACGCAAACGCGCATAAAAGTTCCGGCAAATCCAGCGCCGGCGGTCGTAAACCCGAAAACTTCCGACAGCATCGAAGCCGCGATCATCGATACGTCCGCGGCCGGCGGAGTGACTTCCGGTGAAATAAAAATCGAAGACAATCCGGACGAGGTTAACAGCGGCGTCAACCCGTTCCAATCCAACTGATAATTAAAACAATAATTAATAGAAGGAGTGATGGCCATGTGCAATCAAAAATTAAAATTATGGGTGCTGGTTATAATATTCGCTTTTACGGCTTTATTTGCCGCGATACCTTCAGCGCAGGCGAAAGCGGGCTCAGACGATTTCGATTTCACGGATGATATCAGCCAGGTCTTCACGATCTTTTTCAAGGACATCCGCAAAGCTTACGATAATTTATTCAGATCATTTGAAAAAATGTTCGAAGAAATGCTCGCCGATTTCGAAAGATCTCTGGAAGAAGCCGTGGAAGAAATTAACGGCGACATCAAAAACCTTGACGGCAAAAATATAAACGGCGATGGCGGCGACGTCCAAAAGCCTCAGAACCAGGACGGCGGCGATAACGCCAATAATAATAACGACGGAAATGACGGCAATATAAATCAAAACAACGGCGATCAGGGCTTAAACGGTCAAAACAACCAGCAGCAGGGCAATAAAGACGACGACTTCCCGAACCTGGAAGGCGACGGCAAAAACAATAACGGTTCGAACGGCAATATCAGCAGCGGGCAGAACATCGGTTCGAACCCGTGGGACATATTGAATAAAAGAGCGCAGAAGCCGCAGGACGATAAAACCGGCCGGAACGAGCAGAAACCTCAGAACCAGGACGCTAACAAAGAGAATTTGAACCCGCCGAAGCCCCCGCAAAACAATAATAACGACAATGTCGTTCAACAGCCGCAGCCGCCCGTTCCGCAGCCGCCGGCGCCTCAACCGCCCGTTCCGCCGCTTCCTCCGAACAATAACAATCAGAACGTCAACAACAATTTCAAAGACCCGTTCGACGAATTGATAAAGCAGCAGAACAACCAGATGAACGGCAATAATACCGATAAAAACAACACCGTCGATAACCGCCCCGCCGACGCCAAAGAACTTATCAAAAAAATACAGGAGAAATTCGGGGTCACGATAGTGGACGGCGAGCCGCCAAAGTACGTCTGGACGCCGCAGGAATTAAAGACCACCTTCGACATACTTTCCGAACTGCCTTTGAGTTTCGTCAGAAAAACCGCCACGCTGGCCAAAGGCTCCGCCGAAGCGGTGTTTCCCGGCATGAGCAATATCGGCGGATTCGCCAGCGGCTCGAGCATCACCATAACCCCGCTCGGTCTTAACTGCGATTACAGGCGCGTGCTTATCCATGAAATGGGCCACTGCTTCCACTTCCAGACTTACGAGCTCCAGAACCAGTTCCAGCAGAAATTCTGGTCGGGAAGAAACGGCTATTCGGGCAGCGCGGGCGGCGCTAATCCGCCGGCAATTTCGCAGTACGGCGGATCGAACGTAATGGAAGACATGGCCGAAGCCATTGCCTATTACGTGGTCTACGGCAAATCCATGAAACAGATGAGCCCGGAAAGATACGAACTGGTCAAGAACCTCGTCATGGAAGG